>CAIRTR010000111.1 GCA_903881565.1 Oligoflexia bacterium
CACTCTCGTCTCAAATCAAAACTCTTCGAGCGATTTATGATGGAACATTCTCAAGACTCATTCCAGGATTCCCATGGTCACGAGCGTTGGGCGACCGAGATTTAATCGGACTGTTGGTGCTTGAACGCAGTTTTCTTGAACGACTAAATCTGGATTCCGATAACCTTCTTACCCTCGGCCACTCCGCCATTGGCCAAGACGGCACTTGCGATGCGCGCATCTACGCTGACCTCCTGGCAAAACTGAGCGTGTGGAAAATCGGCAGCGTCTCTTACTTCTACGAACTCAATGGCAACAACGGAGACTATTTTTCTGCTGAGAACCAAATCAAGGCATTAGGCATTCGTCAAAGCCTTCGTAATGACCTCAACAAAACCGTCGTCCCTTATTGCGAACCCCAAGGCGCGCATCAATCTCAAGTGGATTTGATTCTCAATGATTAGACGCCTAAATGCATTTCTCGCAGTTCTTGGGTTTATCACGATCTCTGGCGCACTTGCTGCTGCTGATAAGGGCGACTCAAGTGTGTCCAGGGATCAAGCCCTTTCCACCTGCGAATCCCGCTTAAGCAAAATCCTCTACCTACCGCTGGATAAAATGAAAGGCGCAGAGCTCAACTACCCCCTCAATCGGATCAGCGAAAAAAATCCCCTCACCCATCCGTTTGCTAAAGATTATCATCTACTCATCGCGGATCTCCCCGCGCACCTCAGCTCTTTGCCACCTGAAACCCAAACCGTTTGCCTGGATCTGGGCCACAAACTTGAAGCCCAGCTCACGTCCTTTTTCACGCGCAGGTTTGCGCTTTTACAAAGCAGCGAAAACCTAGACGTGTTCTATCAGGAATTCCAAACCGTCCTTGCCTACTGGGGCCTCGTTGCCGAACGACGAATGCTGGTCGAGCGTTTTCACGAGGCCACGGCAAACTACCTTGAATTAAGCATGCGCGCGCTCAAACGTGATCTTGTGGGCACGCCCTGGGAAAATTACACGGGCTTTGAACCCACGCTCGAAACATGGAACGACGAATGGACCCAAGTCTTAGGCAGCGAAGCTCCCGGCGCCGTTTTGTATTATGCTCAACGAATTGCCATTCAAGCGACCGAGCTTGATCCGCTATCTTTGAAGATCGTCCTTTTTCACGAACTCTCGCACCTAGCAGATCCCATGCTTCTTACTGATGAAGGCCGTGCGGGCATCACCCGCGAGTCTGCCGAAGTCTTTGCTTGGGGCGAGACCGTCAAGTTTTTGCTGTCGCTCAAAGCTCGAGGCGTCGTTTTGCCTCCGCGATTTGAGTCGAGGCTTGCATTGATTTCTGAGTATGGCCTTAAGGCGTGGGTAAAGGCCGTGATCGGGAAATAACGCAGATCTTAACCAAAAGGTACGTGGGTACTCCCACGCACCTTTTGGTGAGCCCCTGCTTTTCGGCCGTATATGCATTGTGACTCCGACACCTCAATCTTAGATTGGCCTCGTTTGTCTCCCCACCCCAAGCAAACGGTTTTGCATGATCGTACTCCAGCGCAAATCGGCTCCTGCATCGCTTACCCGTTTCTTCATCTTTATACGTGCAACAGCCTTCATCACGCGCGAACACTCGTCGTTTGACCTCCACCGGAATATACCGTGACCGTTCCTTTTCCACAGTGGAAACAAAAGCGGTCTGCGCGTCATCTTTCGGAGGCGCTGACTCAGGTTTCTTAGGCTCGATTTCCCTCAAAGCCATATCCGCCAAGACCCCCAAAAGCCCCTCATAGCTGCCGTCAGGATTCTGATGTGCAAGCAGGCACTTTAGCCTCTCCAATTTTTCCATCAGCTCTTGTGCCGCAGAAAACTGGATCAGGGTCTTACCTCTTGGAAGCTCCTTCGTTTTTTCAGACGGGAGCGCAGCCTCCGGTGAAATTTCTGCCAACTTTTTCTCACACTCACGCATCGAAGCGCCCACCATCGATTGGGCGATCTCTTGTTTGGCCTGCAAGCTCAACTTCGGATCCCCTTCACTCTTTCTCCGAATGTCCTCACTCTTGAAAAAACTCTGCGTCTTGGCGGCCACACACAGCGAGAGACTGCCGGTTTCAATTTGGGTCGCCATTTCGGGCAGGGTTTTGATCAGCCGCATCGACTGAATCCGTCGATGAGCCGCGCCGGCCGAATATCCTAAGGATTGAGTCGCAAATTCAAACACGGAGGGAAAGCCCATTTCTAGATAGTGCCCGTCACGCTCCACTTCTCGCAGTAAGTGTAATACTCGAAGCTGCGAGCGGCGCTCTTCGGCCACGGCATTTTGAAGTTCTGATAAAACTGTTTCGCGATTTCTCATAGAGGCAGTTACATAACACGACATTTGCAAGGGGCATTTTCACAACCCCGAGCTCGTGCGAAAAACGCAGGCATATACGCATTTAGGCGCTTGCTATTGAACCAAAGCAATTCCATTCTCGAAAATTTTCCAAACGCACCAAAGAAACTTCACTATGAGTCTGTAAAGTGCCTGAGATTTTCGTCAAGCCTAAATTTCAGGTCCTGAATTAATTCCCCCCCCCTCTCTCGCTCGCAATCGCAAGTGACGCAATAGCCGCGCATTCGCCACTTTCGAATTCTCGCCCCACACCACGAAGAGCCCTATTGATTTCTTCCCAAATTCCTCTAAAATTAAATCCAATGACAAAAGCCACATCTCCCCTCCTGCTGATTCTCCTCTGTTTTTCCCACCCTCTCTTTGGCGAGGAACACGCCCAAAACCATGACAAAACCCCAGAACACGGCGCCGCCGCACCAAGTGCACACTCCGGAGCCGCGCCCGCGGCCGCGCACGCCGCTCCCCACTGGTCCTACGAGGGCGAAGGCAGCCCCGAACATTGGGGAGAACTTGACCCCAAGTTTCAGACCTGCGCTCAAGGGAGCGAGCAATCCCCGGTTAATTTGAAATGGTCCAAGAAGAAGGGCGAAGGGATGATTGAATTTCACTACACTCCCTCCCCCCTTAAAATAACCGATAACGGGCACACGGTGCAGGTGAATTTTGCGCCGGGAAGTAAGGCGAGCATTCGCGAAAAAGAATATCAATTGATTCAGATTCACTTTCACGCTCAGAGCGAGCATACGATTTCGAATAAGAGCTACCCGCTTGAATTTCATTTTGTGCACAAAAATGAAGGCGGACAATTGGCGGTCCTTGGGGTGATGATTGAGGAGGGCGAAGAGAACCCGGCTCTTGATAAAATCATCAAGAATTTTCCGAAAGAGAAAAACAAAGAAGTCGAAGTCGCAACCGTGACGCTGAACCCTCAGGACCTCCTCCCCCCCGTTCAAACTTATTACCATTATATGGGTTCGCTAACGACACCGCCTTGTTCAGAGAGCGTAAACTGGAATGTCTTTAACACTCCCGTTCACGCTTCAGCCGCGCAAATCGCCGCGTTTCGAGCAGCTTACGGACACAATAATCGCCCCGTGCAACCGCTCAACATTCGTAAAACAGTCAATTTTTGACGCAAACTTAAACAAAAAGGTGGGGAGTACTTTTTAAGTTCAACAACGCCGCAAACGCCGGCCACGTATTATCCGGGTCAACCAGCGGCAGCGAACTATTGTTTCGATAATCATCCCAGAAGGTCCAATCCAACTCGTCGTTACCTGGCAGAGACTGAAGATGAGTCGCAATTAGAACCACCTTGCCACTCCCATAATTATAGCGAACCATCGCCGCGCGACCAGCCGCGGAACCACTGTACGCGAAAGTCCCCACCGTCGTGACATGTGAACCTTGTTGGGCATCGGTCGGGATCGTAAAATATCCGCCTCCATAATAAAGCTGCTGAATCGTCCCAAAATCGCCGATGACGCTATCTCCACTCACGTTAATCGGAGTAAGGGTATAATCCGGCCAAGGGACGATGTCATTAATGGGGCCGGTGATAACCCCTTTATAGATCCCCAGCGGAAACGGAATCGTCGAACCGTCCCAATTGATTGTCGATGCCGCATAAAATGAGCCTGCGCAATCTCCCCAATACGATCCCCCGGAACTGATGAAGCTTCGAATCTTGGATTCTTGCCCGGCAAGTCCCGTCTTCATTCCATAGGCGTAACCCCCATCGAAAAAGGCGACTTTGAAATTTGCTAACGTCAAGCGCCCAGACGCAATCTCCCCAAACCGAATCGCAAGAGGAACATTGCCACTAAACTCAATCGCGCGTCCCACCGCAGGCAATAAGGGAGGAGCGATCCCGCCATCCGTCGTGTGAGTGGCGACCACCGCAACACGCGCTCCAGTGGGATTCGGCGTTTCCGTGATCACCGGGGCCGACGAATCACCGTTATACGCAAAACCAATCATGCGCCCTAGTAACGCCCACGCCCCCTTTGAATTCGCATGAACCCCGCCCATCATATAATTATCCCAGATCGTCCAATCCAGTTCACTATCGCCCCGCAAAGAGAGTTCAAACGCGCTTAAGACCACGCGGCCTGCATTATAAGGGGCACGCACAATGACCGCTCGATTTGACGAATCGCGGGCGACAACGCTCGCCCCCGGCGCTACATTAAAATATCCTCCACCATAGGAGAGCCACGCGTCTTGCGTGCCGCTTCCGAAACTAGAATCCGTAATTTTCAAAGTTCTCTTTGCAGCCGTGGGTTTGGTCCAATTATAATTAGCGCGATACACGTCCAGCGTGCCTCCGTTGAGCGACGCATAATATGCGCCGGCCTCGATCGCGACCATTCCGCCGCCACTGTTGAGATACGCACGAATGGCATTCATCGCCGCAACGCTGCCCACCCTCACCCGCAGGCAATATAAAGACATCGAAGTTTGCCCGAGTGAGTCGGTTATTGAGAACATCCGAATGTGTAATTCCTAACGGCGTATGACCCATCGCCTGCACCGCCCTAAAGAGCGAAAGAATCTTATCAGAGTCCGCGCCGATGTCGTTGAAGATCGCAACCTTCAGACCGCTCGCGGCGACAGAGTCTGCCAGCGTTGCCAATCCTAATCCAAAGAACACGAAGACAAAACCTAGAATTGAATTAAGCAAGCGCTGGAAATGCATTTGAGAGCTCCTTTTGCAAAGCCAGGCCTTGCACCGGCTATGCCTCTCAAAATGACGCAAACTTCAACCAAAAGGTCGTCCCGACCTTTTTACCTTTTGGTTTTCTCCTCAATCCACCGCGAAAAATATTTCGTACTCCGATGCTGATGATGCGAGAGCATAGCCCCAGTAAAGTTCCGTGCCCGCCGCGCTGATAGCTCCGCTCGCGCCTGCGCAATCGCCCCCAGAAACCTTGAGCCAAGTCGATCCTCATCAAAAAGTGCACGAAGAGCCTCAAACCCACGCCCCTGTGCTTCACTCCAAAGCTCACGACGCGTATAAAACTCCACACACGCCTCGACAAACGCATCTTCGGTGCGCGCTACAGCGCCTGCAAACACGCCCGCCGAATCCCCTGCGCTTGCCGTCATCCCTTCAGCCCCTATCGGCGTTGTCACAGTGGGCGTCCCCGCAAGCCAGCCATCCGCAATTTTCCCCTTGATCCCGGCCCCAAATCGAAGCGGCGCCAAATTCACGCGATACCTTTGAAGTGTCGCAACCGAATCCTCCGCCTGCCCCTTCACAAAAAAACCCATTGCAGGATTCGAAAGTGCCATCATCTCACGCGTTGGATAAGCGCCATAAAGATGAACCTCGGCCTCAGGCAAACGGGCACGCACCTGCGGCCACAACTTCTCTCGCAACCAACGCGCGGAATCCGCGTTGGGCTTGTGCCGAAAATTGCCAATCGAAACAAAATTCACTCGATCTTCAAATGGCGCCGAAACACGCACATCCCCTGCGCGAAAGAAGAACGGCAAATCCAACACCAGCTCCGCGGGCATGCCAAAATCGCGCTTTAACAAGGCACTCTCAAAATCCGACAAAATGAGCGTCAGATCGCTTCGATAGATCGCCGCAATCTCGCGAAGCGCGTCTTCATGTCCGAAACCCAACTCAGACGACCGAAAATCCAACCGCGCTTCAAAAATATCCTCAAGCGACACCCCTTGCTTCAACGCCTCTTCCCGCCCTCGGCGCAAAAAATGCAAATCAATCGTATCCAGCACGCGAAGCGTCTCAGGCGAGTGTTCCTTCACGCGCCAGCCAAACTGCTCTTCCATGACAAAGCGATCAAAGATCGCAAGCTCAGGCTTCAAGTCCGCGACATACGAATCAAAAGCCGGGTCATTGGGCCCCTGCGTTCGAGCATGAACCCCGAGCGCCCGCAATGCAGCAGCATGCTCATTTTCAGGAGAGGGTGAAATAAAATGAATTTCCCAGCCCGCACGCTGAAGTACACGGACAAGACTTAACGTCCTCACCCCCGCCGCCGAAGAGCTTGGCTCGGGCCAAACAAAGCCAACAAAAAGCGCGCGGAGGTTTGTCATCAAACCTACCTCGCGTTTGGCGCGAGCGTCTCACTGGGATAAAACCGTTGCGCCAAGGCGACGTGACTGACTTCTTCTTCAACAATCTGCAGAAAAACCGCAGCGGTTTCGGGATCGCGCTCCTTGAGCTCCTGATGAAACCGGAGGCCTGCACGCCGACCGCGCTCTTCAGCATTAGCGATAAAATGCGCAAATTGCCGGCCTGTCGTACACACTTTAAGCGATTGCCACAATCGATCACTCACGGCCCGCCCGGCAGGATCAATTCCCAACTCCTTCATGCGATTCATGATTGAAGTATAATGTCGCTCTTCGTCTGCGCAAAGCGCGCGCCAGGCGTCACGAAGCTCAATGGGAGCATCCGTAAAACGATCCGCAGCCCAACCAAAGGCCACTATCGCCTGAAACTCGGCAAACGCCGCCGCCCGCATTCGATCGCCTACCCCTTCAAGGGTATCGATGGATCTGGGTGGGAGTGCGCTCTTAGCAGTTTCGGCGCCCTCTGAAGGTTCACTGACTACAAATGGAGCCCATTGCTCTAAAATCATGTTGAATCTCCCATGAGTTCTCTTACTACAGTAACGATGCGCTCCACACGTACTCTTGGATCAAAGAACTTTTCGACCCTTTGTTTCCCATTCAAACCCAGTTGTGTCCTCAACTTTTCATCGCACACCACTTTTTCAAGCGCTTGCGCAAGCGCCACGGGATCCCGAAGCGCGACCATGTAGCCGGTTTCGCCGTCAACGACCACTTCCGGAATTCCTCCGGCCCGTGATGCCACCACGGGTTTGGCAAACATCATGGCCTCAAGCGCGACATTGGGCATCCCCTCAGAGAGAGACGGCATGCAAACGATGTCGGCTGCATTATAATAAGGAGAGACATCCTCTTGGTAGCCGACCATGAAAACGCAGCTCCCAAGTTCCAAGCGTTTGATCGCGGCTTCAATCGAGGGGCGCTCCTGCCCTTCTCCAACAATCACTGCACGAAGATTGGGAAACTTTTTCACAAGCAGTGCCATCGCCTCCACAAAATAGACGAGCCCCTTTTCAGGACTCAACCGACCAATGAGTGAAATCAAAATTTGATCCGCCCCAACGCCCAACTCCGCCCTTTTGTCTGGAAACGCACGCGTCGTATCCACAAAATCCGCAGCATTCGTAATCACGGTCGTTCTTTTCAAGGCCCGCGCCCCAAGCTGCACGCGATTCTTAAGTTCCTCTGAAACTGGAACAATTCGATTTGCAAATCTAACAATGAGCTTCTCCGAAAAATTATAGAGATGAATCTTGATGTTCTCACTCGTCCAGCCGTGCACAAAGCCCATCCAAGGGAGACTCGTCAAAAACCTCAGAGCCCAACATACGACATGCGCCTTGTAGCCGTGAGATTGCAGAACTTGAATCTTGTTCTCCCGAATAATTTTCAACGCACTGAAAATGCAGCGTGGATCAAAAGCAAAAGACTGCGGGAGGACCTCAAATCGTCCGCCCACTTTTTCTACGGCTTCGCGAAACTGCCACTTCGTGTCGCGCCCAATCGGCCCGCGCCAAAATCCCGCCACAATCGAATCAGACAATTCAGGGCCGCCTGCGGTGAAAAACTGAAGAATCACCTTGCCCGGGCCTCCGATGTTGTAGGTATCAACCATGATGAGGACGCGAGGCTTCATGAAATTTCCTTTTATTTGGTCGAATTCGAGCGGGTCAAAGAATTCAACACACTCGCGCCATCTCTACTCACCGGTCCCAGGGATTGATAAATCGCGCCAATTTTTCGAGCGAACAGCGCCTTGAAACCGATTCGCATCACTACTGCAGGAACTGAAACGAGCAAATAACCAAAGTCTTTTGAAGCCAAAACTTTATGGGTAAACTTCGAAGCCAGAGTAGGCCGGGCTGCGGGCTTAATCCCATAGACCATCCAGCGCTGCTCGTTCTGCCAGCGAAGACGCGCGAGATAACGAAAATACTCTTTAAACGTCGCGGGCTCGTAATAAGTTTTGCACTTCGAAATCAAGAGTTGGTTTGGCGCAAGAAGCGCTTCCAGAAAACAGTCTTCGCCGGTGATTCCGGCGGGCATCCCCGTAAATCCCTTTGCTGCCAATATATCGACAAGCGCTTGCCTACGAACGGCGTAGAGTCCGCCGTAGAGGTATTCATGCAAAAGGGGTAACTGAAGAAAACCCACGATTTTTTGCTCAAGACCTAAGCCTTGGGGGTGAGGCAATTGCCGACTTGAAACCACCACCGCCTCAGGCTTGGACTTGAGTTCGGCAAGCAACATCAAGACCGCACCCTTTTCTGGCATCACATCGCCATCTGAAAAAACCATGAACTCCGATTGATGCTCACTAAAAGCGACGTTCCAGGCATTGGCTTTTGAAGCGATCGTGAGCGACCGAAGCGCAACTTGAGAATTTGTCCTGGCTAATTCTTCAACCCGGGCTGCGGTTTTATCCGTGCAGCCATTCGCATAGACAAAAGCCTTAAACGTGTCAGGCTCCAGCCCTTTAAGAACGGCCCGCACGCAATCTTGGATATGCGTTTCTTCGTTATGCGCTAAAATGCAAAGTGGGATGCCCATGTCTATAACCGATTATGACATATCAGGAGTCTAAGCTCAAGGCCCCACGGAGGCAACGCCAACAGCCTCCGACCAGTAACCCGTATCGAGCTGAGACAAGCTCGTCCACACCCCGTTATGCCAAAACCCGGGAACCTGGATGCCTTGCTCGTCACCATTAGATAACGCGGGAAGGCTTCGACTGATTCCTACTGCATAAACATCCGAGCCCGAAACAAGCATATCCCTGACACTCGCATCGGCACCCGCCGCCAAAGACGGCAGCGTTTGCCACGTCCCGTTTAACCAGTATCCGGCGACGAGATGATAGCCCCCCACATCAGGATTGTTATCCACAACGTCGCCACCCACATATAAATCGGAACCAGAACTCACGGCGGAGTTGACATCCAGATCACCAAACCCCGTCGCGGGGGCAACGGGCGTGGGATACGAATAGCTCACAAAACTTCCCTCATTTAACCAATAGCCCGGTTGGCGTCCCCAAGCATCAGCGGCATAGCCAAAGGCGTAGACATCTGAGGCGACGGAAACCAAGGCTGAAACACTGGATTCATAGCCAGCCCCAAGGTCCTCAAGCTGGGTTGCGGCAGCATTTTTCCAAGAAACCGCTTTCGCAAAAGAAGGGTTGGCGGCCGTGCCGTTTTCACCTGCTATATAAAGAGCACTACCCAGTTTTAGAATCGTTAGGGCTCTTGCGGGCTGAGCGTGGTTGGCCAGATCAGGGAGTGTGTGCCAAATTCCGTTAAGCCAATATCCTGGAACATAGCCAGGGAGGTTGTTTTCAGAGTATCCAGAGACGTAAACATCCGTGACGCGCGAATCTGAAACCCAAAGGGTGGAGGTCGCAGCACTCTGCCCTACGACAGGAATTTGCAAAGCCACCCACGTCCCATTTTTCCAATATCCAGGAACGGCCGCATCAGCGCTGTTGATACATACGCCGGGGACATAGAGATCATATCCAGACACAACGGGTTTTCCCGCCTCGGCGTCCTTCGTGATATCCAACGAAGGCAGCCGTGCCCACACGCCATCCTGCCAAAACCCCGGGATCTCTACACCGGCTGAATCATAGAGGTTGCCTGTGATATAGATTCCGGGCAGGTTCCGCCGAGTCACAATCACAGTGTAGGTCGCAGTGGTCGTGCCATCTTGCGCAGTCACCTTCACATCAACGGAGTTGATCCCCACGGCAATCGTCAAAGCGTTTGAAGAGCTCCCTGAAGTAACAGATGCCCAGCGCCCACCGTTCACTCGCAACATAATCGTGGCAGTGGAATCCATGAGCGTTGACGTCACCATTATCGTGTTCATTCCAATTCCCACGTTAGCCGTGTAGGCTAGTGTCCCTGCCGCAAATGCGGGACTCAAGGTTCCAGAGGATAAAACGAGCGACGAAAGGGAGGCATCACTGCCGAACACGGGCGGCGCAGGCGTGACCGAGGGTGTGGAGGAGGGCACAGGGGGCGTCGGCGAAACTTGAGGCTGAGGGGTATCAGAATTCTTGGGTTTAGATCGATCTTGCGTATCATCAGAGGCTGGAGAAGCCGGAGGCGCGCCAGTGGGATCTGGCGCTGGCTTGGAACTGCTAAAAGGATTGCAGCCAGAAATCGAAAGCAGCAGAAACAAAAGAAGTGACCCGGATCGGATTGCTGAAAGAAGCATTTAATTTCTCCTTGGATCTTTGGATCTTTTTCGGGCCCCTACTGAAGGCTGTCCCTGCGCCCCTGAGTACAACTAGAGCCTCGTTTGGGCAAACGATAACTGAAAAAGGGGGGCGAAACGGAAAAAATAACACTAAACACCAACTAAATTCCCGGCCGACCGCTATCTTAAAAAAGCTTCAGCTCTCTGCTTCAAAACTAAAACTTGAAAATAAATCCACAATTCAATTTTTCACGACCTCCAAGATAAAATAAGTCATTCCAGCTATTTCGGTCGCTCCCTTCTCACATTAAGTGATGGATTTTTCCAAAAAATGCGCTATGGTCCAAAAACTCGGAGAAACTGATGAACTTTTACAACGCGATTGCCAAGAACCTTATTATTTTGACCCTATCTTTTCTTCCCTTGCTCAGCGCGAGCGCCTATGCCGGGGCTGCGACTAAGCTGCAATTCAAGAACACCCCTATCACCGTAAAAGCTGGTCTGTGCGGTGGCTACGGGATTCTCGTACAGCGCGTCGACGCCAGCGGAGCCGATGTCTATTCGGGAACAACCAAAGTGACCATTTCCGGCACCTCGACCAAGTTTTACAAGGATTGGCAATGCACACAGGCCATCACCACCGCATCCATTCCCTCCGGGGGCAGCACGGTTCAGGTCTTTTTCAGAAGAACACTCGCCGGAACGCTCACCGTTACCGCCACATCAACGGGTCTGACTTCTGCGAAACAAAATGAAACCATCGCTCCTTATTATGGTTCGAAACTCGCGTTTACTGTTCAACCCACCTCCGCCTCGTTTGGGAAGGCACTCAGCCCTGCCCCGACTGTTTCGGTATCTGATGTTTATGGGAACCTTGTCACTGACGTTGCGACGCCGGTGAAACTTGCGATGGGTACTGACCCCATTGCAATCGCTTTGGTTGGCACGACGACGGTCAATTCGAGTTCAGGACTCGCCAAATTTTCAAATCTCACCACGTCTACTTCAGGGACAGCCCTCACCCTCGTAGCGACCTCTACCGGACTGACATCGGCAACAAGCGGCACCTTCACCGTTAGCCCGAGCCCAACTCCGAGCCCAACTCCGAGCCCAACTCCGAGCCCAACTCCGAGCCCAACTCCGAGCCCAACTCCGAGCCCAACTCCGAGCCCAACTCCGAGCCCAACTCCGAGCCCAACTCCGAGCCCAACTCCGAGCCCAA
>CAIRTR010000112.1 GCA_903881565.1 Oligoflexia bacterium
CGTATTGACTCAGAAAGAAGTGCTACCAAGCTGCGGGGCATTGATTTTCCATAATTCTCAATCATGATGCCTCCCGGATTTTAGATTTCCTAAGCTCTTCAAAAAAATTCTTAAGTTTGACTTCGAGGTCCTTCTTGAGCTTGAAGGGATTCAAGACAAGCATCTGCCTCGTGAGTCTCTCTTTTTGCTCTTCGGTTAGGTACGAACTTTTCTTGAGCCGATTGTAAGCTGTCTGCGGGGCGTCGTATTTTTTTACGATCTTCGCTCCAACACGAATTTTTTCTTTGAGCTTAAACGACGGCATGAAGAAGTTCTGCAGAGGGTTCCAGCACGTTTTATAGATATCGTTCATGAGCTCGATAAGTCTCGGATCCTCGATACGCTCATAGCCGAAGAGTTCTCGAACGTGCGTGAAGTTTTTTTGCTCTACGTAACAATTGTCGTTTTTCTTGTAGGGCCTTGAGCGGGTGAAGGTGATTTGCTTTTGTCCTGGCGAATTCGTGAACTGAAGCATCGGAGTATTGAGAAACTCACTGCCTGAATCCACGTTGATTGCCAGCAAATCAAAAGGCAACGTGAGCTTGAGATCCACGAAGCATTTCCTGATATCATGGCCCTTTTTTGCAAAAAGGGCTCGATTCTCCGTCCAAGTTGAATCGATATCGGTGAGTGTCAGCGTGTTTGCAAAAGCTCCCGCACCAGAGTTCCCGCAATGAGCCACGGTATCTGCTTGAGTGAATCCTGGACGATCCACATTGCGGTCAAGCGTATTGATTGGCACTCGGTTCTTCATGTATCGCGCTGGACAAGTCGTGCTAAGACCTTTGTTCGCGCGCAGCTCCCCTCGCAGCAGTCTCAAAAATCTTTCAAGAGTTGAAACGCTCATCCTCTCGAGCATGAGCTGGATCTGCGGGGTAAACTCCGGATCGTCGTTAAACGGAAACCAATCTCGAAAAGCGGCTTTCATTCGCGGCGCCGACATTCGTTCCATAGCAATCCAAAGCCGCCTGATGTGAGGCAGAAGTAGATCTCTGGAGTACTTCGGATGCCGACCTGAGGGCTTCTTACGAGCGATAACTTCTTCAGATTCACCTAATAATCGGATCAATGATTTGCGATGTCGCGATGTCACCTTGGCCGCCTCATTGAGCATCACGGTTTTGTCCTTTCTTTTCGAATTTTGGTATCGACTTAAAATCGCAACAAGGTATTCTTTTGTGGCCTGGTAGCTCATAGAAACCGCCCTCCGTGGCGGCCGCAATCCGTTCCAAAATCTAAGTTGTGGTAACCGATATTTTGACAGAGTGCGGGCTAGTGACGCTACCAGGTAATTCAACCAAAACTGCGCACCGCGTCTAAGTAACGGATATTTTGAGGCAATTCGCAATATTAGTCTGCTAAAGACGAAACCTTGACACTACGACATATATGTCGTAGTTTGGGATTGTGGAAATAAAAGACTATCAGGGACGCAGCATTGAGCTATCCGACACCTCTTGGGAGCACATCCGTGAATCCCACCCCGAAGTCACTCTTGAGGATATCTGCCTTGTTCTTTCCGACCCCATGGAAGTGCGGGAGTGTCCACGGCAAAATTTCGTTGAGCTTTTTTACCAAGCTAAAACCCATCCCATGGGAAAACACAGATTTCGCGTGGTCGTCGTCAAGATTTTAAGTGCCGGTTTGTTCATCTCAACCGCCATGACGACCGCCACAATGAAGGACGGGCGTACGCTCTACCGAAAGGGAGAAGTAATATGATTATTTATTATGACGTTGATCGAGACTACGCCGAGGTTTTTTTTAAAAAAGAAGAGAACTACGGAGACTCAATGAACGATCTTGTAACGATTTTCAAATCCGAAAAGGACGACCAGGCCGTTGGTTACGGATTTGAGGAAGCAAGTCGACAGATCTTCGAGAACGACCTGCTTTCACCGGGCGTGAGGCTTGCTGTCCTTTTGAAAATCGTGCGCGCAAAAAAGGGACTGACCCAGGAACAAGCGACGGAGAGGATCCACAGCATCACCTTTCGCCATTATCAGCGGCTTGAGGCTGGCGAGGAAAACCCCACGCTGAGCACGATCGAGGGCATTATGGCGGCCTTCCCAGATATCGACTTTTCCTTGATTCTGAAACACTCACATAAAGCACGGGTGGCGTAAAGATGGCGAGATCAGTGGCGCTGCTGGTGGTACTGTTGTACTTGTGCACCCCATACTTCGCGCATGCAACATCAATCAAGTTTCATTATGAGCCAGAAAATGTCACCTTGACCGGAACAGTTGAAAAGCAAACTTTTCCGGGTCGGCCGGGGTATGAGAGCATCAAAAACGGGGATGAAGTTGAACGGGGCTGGTATCTGCGCCTAGTTGACCCAATCGACGTTGAAGAAACAAAAAATGATACTGATCCAAATTCATCTACAGAACGAAATGTGCGCATTCTGCAACTAACATGGGAGTCCGGACGGGTCGAGGACCAGATTCGCCCGGCCTCGGGGAAGAGGGTCAGGATTTTTGGACATCTGTTTCACGCGCTAAGCGGACATCATCATTCGAGAGTCTTGTTCTGGGTGGATTCCTGTGAGGTAATCAGTAAATGAAATTTATATCGGCAAAAAAGCAGGGACGCTCCGTCATCTATACGGCGGACGATGGCTCAATAGTCAAGTATTCTGGGGGCGATCCCGCTTGGCGCACAAATAATCCAGGCAACCTCCACGCCGGAAAGATTAGCAAACGAAACAATCAGATCGGTAAATCTGGGAACTTCGCTATTTTTCCCGATTATGAAACAGGTCATGCAGCATTACTGGATTCACTTCATACGACTTTTTGGCAAAAAACTCTCGATGAAATGATTCAAGATTATGCGCCAGAACATGAAAACCGTACTTCGCGGTACCTCAAGTTCCTAAAGGACAAGACCGGCGTAAAGGATGGTCGCAAGATCAAGGATTTTACTGCTGCTGAATTTGAAAAATTGTGGCGAGCCATCGAAACTTACGAAGGCAAGAAAAAGGGAACGATTAAAATCCTTACAACAGCAAAGTCAAATCGCGGCAAAAAACAGATCATTGCGGTACAAAAAAACAAAAAGGGCGTCATTATTTCATATGACGTTGAAGGCTTGGGCTGGGTTTCTAAGGCCGAAGGCATTCAACTCGCTCGCCGGGGCGAGATCGATGCGGTTATTTCAATTTCTTCTGCAGGAAATCCTTATCTGAGAACGCGACCAGGAATTGACATCACCAATCTTGAAGATCTCGGCTGAGATAAGCGGAGGCAGGCTTTCTCCGGTCATCAACATAACACGCTGGAAGCAATCCGTTTTATTGGTTCGAGAGCAGACGCATATTAGTAGATTATTAGAACTGAATACTAAGGGTTCGTTGTTGATCTACGCCTATCGTTGTTTATCTATTAATTCATGGGTTTGTTTCGGATTTAGGAAGCGTCACTTGTTTTGCGCAAGTGGGAGTTGCGTTTTTGAACAAAGGAAAGCACCACCAGAGTTCAATCATCACATATCCCTTCAGAGGTGCTTTCCAAATGTTGACGCAACGAGTGCATCAATGCGAGTTCTGTCCTGCCAGTTTTCATCCGCGGGCTCAAGTTAAAAATCCAAGAGCTTGTAGCCGCTCCGAGTGCCAGAGAATGCGACAAAGATCCAATGAGTTGACGTGGCGACAGAGCAACTCGGCGGTGATTGATCCCCAGTACCACCGTATCCGTAAGGCGGCTCGTTTGAAGCGACTGAGGCAGATTCTTGAACTCATCAGTCGTTGCCTTCGCACCGGGGCCACGTTCTTAAATGAGAAGATCCCGTTTGAGGTTACGCAGGAGTTTTTGTTTCAGTTTTTGCTGGAACTTGGAGTTCGTAAAATAAACAAGTTCTGGCCCGAGGTATTTGTTCAAGCTGCGCTAGGGGTTACATGACCTCGCTTTTATTGCAAATACAGCAAACAAGTTCTGCGACAAGAAAGGGGTGAGCGACCTATTTTAAGCGGATCATGCTTCGAATCGTCAGTCATAAATCCACAGCTCAAGCGGCTTCAGTTCAGATGCCTCGACAAGAATTTTCTGCGGAGGCAATGGATCAACACCTCGCGCTTTTGGAAAGTTACTGCCAGTCGCATCGGATCCGTAATCACTCCGATAAGACAATTAAACGAGAGCGTACGTTTCTCGCAGGATGGTTTGAGGAACATGGCACCGGCTCCAGGCCCCTGTATACATGGGAAGCTATGGCCCCAAGAGCAGGACGCGAACGCTTGGTTGAGTATGGCCGTGCACTTCAACAGAGCCAACTTACCTCCGACACGATTCGCGCTTATTTGGGGATTTTACGCGGCTATTTTGCTTTTATCTTAGAGCATCCGTTTCTCAAAACCACGACCGGATTTGTGCGGCTGCAAGATCTCTATGGTTGCATTGATCAGCCCATCAGCGAATACGATATGCCCGTTCACGTGTATGACGGCGAGAGAAAAGGGGTGCCCTTCGAACCGGCGCGGCTCTATGAGTTCTATGCCGTCATACGCAAACAGTACGTGGACGCCCCCGGTAAAGCCCGCGCCATCGCGGCTAGAAACTATACGGCGATGGTTTTAGCTGGCGAATCTGGGCTCAGAGCCGATGAACTTTTACACCTAGAGATATCAGATCTCCATTTTGATAGCTTCAAGATTCAAACTCGATTCGCCAAAGGCACGCGCGGCTCTGGCAAAAGATCAAGACCCACTCTTTTTACTCCTTTAGCTCGCGATACGGCCAGGTTTTATCTCAACGAGCATAGACCTTTGATTAAGAATGCTCATCAAACATCATTTTTGTTTCCCTCAAAAAGTGGCGGACTTCTCGATTACGCAAGTCTTCAAAAAGGTCTGACCGAGATGATTGCGGCCGCAAATCGAGCCGATTTTCCAGTATTGCCCCACATGAGCTGGCATTGGATGCGGCGATTCTTTGCCACTCGCTTCATCGAACGCTTCCCCAACAAACTCTCCGTTTTGATCACCCTCCTTGGACATATGAACCCCAGTACTGTGCATCGGTATATCCGGCACTCCCAAGCCTGGATGGATAAACAAATCAACGAAGCCCTTCGAGGACACTCCCCATGGCAATCTCCTGGCGATTAAGAACCTATTTAGCTACAAAACATGGCATTTTCTCAGCCGTCACGCTTCAAAAGAAAATCATTGTGACCACGGGTGTGATCATTTCAGTTCAAAATCTACGAACCTATCTGAACGAAAAACCTAAGCTTATCCCCTTAAAAACGATAGAACTGCTTTGTACGGCACTTCAATGCGAGCTTTCTGCTTTTTGTGAAGTCACGCCCCAACCCCAAGTCACAGGAAAGCCTCAACCCAAAAAACTTTCCTTCCATAACACCCCGATTAAGAAACGCGGTTGCGGGCAACTCTTCCCGGACCCCACCCACTACGACGGATAAGGCGATGGATAAGACAATACGCCGATGCCGATCAAAACCGCGAGGGATATGCAATCGCTGCGGGCATACTCGTACTCTGGTGAGCCTCTCACGCGGCTATTGCAAGCCCTGTGGTTATGAATGGGGTCATTGCATTCGATGCATGGCCTATCGCAAGATCTACATTCAAGGTCGTTGCTACCTCTGCTATCAGGACGATTTGGTCCGCACTCGCCTCAATCAAATACAAGCCCAGTTTGCCCATCCCGTCTCTGAATACAACCAATACCTGTTTGACCTTTATCTCATCTATCTCCGCCGCTACCGAATGAGCTATGACCACCTAAAGCCAACGCTGGGGCTCATGCAGTATTTAGCACAAACCCCCATCCATCCCATTCGTCGTTGGAGCGATATCTACACGCTGTCTCGCGCCCACCCCCTCACGCGATCACCCGGAAAACCCATTCACGACAATGGCTGTGCTTGGATGAAGATCGGTTACATGCTCCAAGAACTTGATGTCCTTGGCCCCAGACCCGATGAGTATCAACATAGAGTCGCCACGTTGCTGCAGGACATGACTTCAAGCACTGCGGAGCAGGTTATGGTGTTTGCCAAACTCCTCAAAAAGAGCGGACGCACGGATGCATCTGTGAATCATTACATCACAGATCTTAAGTCCTTAAGTCATTGGTTATCGGAGCTTGATCCACCCGAGACCCTCACGCTTGCCCAGATGCCTAGCCTCGAATGTTATCTGGACCAAATGCGTAAAATGCGCACTTATTCTAGCCTCGTCGTGACGTTTCGGAGAATCGCCGCGTTTTATAGATTCGCTAAGCGAGCAAGATTGATTTTGCAGAATCCCACTCAAAATATCCGCCTCTCGCGTGCCGCGGAGAAGCTTGTCATCATATCTAAAACCCAGTTCGATCAACTCCATGCCTTCTTGCGAGATCCGCTTGCGAACGCGCCTCAAGCCATGGCCGTGACTCTGATTCTATTTTTTGGATTCACCACGGCTGACCTCGCCGGCGCGAGTGTGGATTGTGACCCTCAGACCAGAGACCGCCTCAAAATCATCCTCGCCAGAAGACCCAGAAGCCGTGGGCGGCGGCACTATAACCGAGAACAAGAGCTAACACTTCCGAGCGATCCGCCCTGGATTAAAGACCTCTCTAAACGTTTTATCGATAACTGGCAGACCGCCTTTGCCAAACTTAAACCTAAAGTGTCTTTTCCCCGAACTCCGCTCTTTCTTGATCCTCAGTTGCAATACAATCGCAATATGAGTGACGACTACATTCGTACCCTGATCAAAGCCGCCACAGTGGGGGCCACAGGAACCTCTATCCCGCCCCGTATCCTTAGACAAACCTGTGGCTGCATTATGACCCGCGGAGACGATGCCTCAGCGCTGGGACACTTAGGTTGGTCCCCGCAATTCGCGTTTCACTACACCTGGCTCCCCAAAATTCAGTTCTAATTTAAAACCCAATCCTAATCCCAAATTAAATCGCAACTGCCACTTTCCAAGCGAAACTCCCACTTGCGTCTGCACCAATGAAAAAGCCCGCTTGTTATCGCGGGCTTATCATTTTAAAAACTTCA
>CAIRTR010000113.1 GCA_903881565.1 Oligoflexia bacterium
CGATGAGTGGGTCGTCGCAGCAGGGTCAAACCACTCGAGAGATCCTTGGCTAAAGTATAAGTATAATGAGACTTAAACGAAGCGCCCAAAACCTCAGCCATAAACATCGCCTCAAGTCCCTGGGTCCTGGCAACCCCGACGTTCGTGTAGCGAAGTGTGGAAAAATCAAAATCGATCAGATCGTGAAAGTCATTTCGGAAATAAGTCAAACCTACCTTCCCCAGCTTCGAAGACGAAATCGTTTTTTCCAACCCGGCATCAAAAGCCACACTGCGCTCCGGTGCGAGTGCAGTATTACCATAGCTCGAATAGAGCTGATAGAGAGAGGGTGCTTTGAAGCCGCTACCCACGCTCGCTCGCGCGGTAAGGCCCAAGGATTCGACAAAATACCCAGGCGCCCACCGAAATGTCTCCGCCGAGCCCACATCATAACGGACTCCCGCCACCGAAAAGAATGCGGGGGTCGTATACTGATTTTGCACAAACACGCTCTGCTCTGCTCTGTGCGCATGCGTATCCGCAGAGAGCCCCGCGTCCCACGAAGACACCAAGCCCAGCATCCATGTACTCGTTTCCCAAGCCGCAAAAGTATTTTGAAACTCACCCAGCACGCGATCCCCTTGAAAACGAGTCTTTTCCAGCGATTCTACGACGCCCCGAGCCCCATGCTGATTCGTGCGTTCGATTTGCGAATACGACATGCTCAAGACCGGCTCCCAGATCGAAAACGAAGTCGCCGCAAGCTTTGCACCGACCAGACTCAGCTGCTCTGTTCCGATATCCACAAACTCAAAGGGAGTCTCCGGTGCGAAAGTCGATTTAGATTCGCCATGGGTGAACCGAGTGTAAACTCTGGCACTCAACCCCGGAACGCTCGAATTCTCAGCCTGCACATGGGCATTCAACATTTGATTGCGCCCAAAATCTTCGGTGTTCGCGCCTGAAACTCCCGCCCCGAGTGCATACGAAGATCCAGAAGACTCGAGTTGTGTCGAATAGTTTTTCGCCGTACCACCCTGCACTTCCAACTGCGTGATAGGTTTCGCCAAACTGCCCTTCTTAGCAATAATGTTGATCACACCTCCCATGGCATCCGATCCATAAAGCACGCTTTGAGGACCTCGCAACACTTCAATGCGATCCACTCCTAACAACGAAAAAGAACTAAAATTAAAGGCCTTTGCCGGACTCATGGGGTCATTTAAAGGAACGCCGTCGAGCATCACAAGAGTGTGAGAACTGTTTGCGCCTCGAATGGAAACGCCCGCAGTGCCTCCCCCCTCAGAAACCGAGAGGCCCGGAAGCCTACGAAGCACTTCAGAAACCTTCGGAGTTTGCGCGGCTTTTAGGTCATTTGCGTCAAGAATCGAGGCGGAAACGGCGGATTGATCCAGATCCAGCGGAATCCGTGTCGCCGTCACGACAATGCGTTCGGAACCCCAAAGGGCGGGGCAGCTCAGAAAACCAGGAAAAATCCATAAAAATCGAGGTATTTTGTATTGCATAATGAAACCCTTCCTTCGAGGGAGCGCTCAAATGCTAGTGTGAGCGCTGGTTTTCAGATGTTTTTTTGGAATCGCGCTCGGACTCTACCGTTGCGGGACAGTGCCGGAATTTCACCTGGCTTCAGCGTTTCCAAAAAATTAGGCTGTTTCTAGAGGTCTACGGGCAAAAAAAAAAGAAGTCAAGAAACAGAATTGTGTGGAATTTTACTTGCGCGAATTAGAATTAGTCCGTACATTTCGAGAATCCCGCATAAAGGAGGCGGTTTTATATGGCAAAGAAAACTAAATTTCATTTTATCAATACACTTCACGAACAGGTTTTGAAGATTGCTTCGACCACCAAGAAGGGCGATGTTCGCATCAAGCGCGCTGACCTCAAGAAAACCTTGGAAGATACTTTCGCATTGGGCGCAAAAGCTGCTGCTTCAGGCGAACGCGTTCGTTTCCCTATCGTTGGCACGCTCGTTCGCAAGGACGTAGCTGCTCGTAAGGCTGGCAAAGGCAAGAACCCTTTCACCGGCGAAGAAATCATGATCAAGGCACGTCCAGCGAGCAAGAAGCCTCGTTGGTCGTTCCCTAAGCTCCTTAAAGAGACCTTCTCTAACAAGAAGTTCTGGTAAGATCTTAGTATTAACCCGGTCCTGGCCTCTCACCTTTCGGGGTGTGTCGTCGGGACCGGGTTTTTTTTTGCCCTTTTGACACGTGCTTTGACAAGCACGGCCCCCCTTTGTCACAATAGAAGCTTAAGTGAACAAAGCAACAACCAAACGCCCAAACAACACCTCCGATCTCAACCGACGCTCTGAAAAAGGTCAAGCCTCCATCATGGTGGGGATGATGATGATGACCTTCATTGTGTTCCTCGCATTTGTCATCAATACGGCGATGCTGATTAACGCCAAGATCAATCTTCAGAACGCGGCGGATCTCGCCGCCTATGCCGGGGCAGCAACCCAGGCGCGGCAACTCAATTATATTTCTTATCTCAATTACGAGATGCGCCGGCAGTATAAGAAGTTTTTGTTTCGCTATTATGTGATGGGTAATATTGCGCAGGATGATTTTCCCAGAGATGCGGGAAAAACCGGGGCACCTAAATGGATGCCCAACTCCAACAGTAAACCTTATGGTGTGCCCGCCGTTTGCGTGATGATGAATCCAAGCGATAACTATTGTCACGTCGGCACACTACCCAGCATCAAAATTGTTGCTCCCAATATCTTGGACCAAGTGGGATCAACACTCAGCAAGCAATTAGAGGCCATTGAAGATATCCGCCAAAAAAGCTGTATTAGCATCGGACACCTCAATACCAATTTGCTCATTTTTTGGCTCTACAACGCGGATCCTGGGTTTGACACCCTGGCGACGATCCTTACGGATCAAAAGCAACGTGAAACCCTTGAAACCTACCGAGGATTAGCCTTTGGATTGGGATTAGTGCCGAAGGAGATGCTACTAAAGCTGCGCATCGACACCCTTAAGAACTATCTTAATTCTCCTCCCCTGGTTTTATCCAAGGGTCAAGTCGAAGCCCTTAAAGGCAAAGCCGACCCCAGCTACTACGAGCGCTCAATTCAA
>CAIRTR010000114.1 GCA_903881565.1 Oligoflexia bacterium
ATCCGAGAAAAAGGCTATCGCATCGTCTTTACCCCTTTTTCAGAGCTCTATCATCTCGAGTCTGCATCGCGCGGCGCAGATACCAACCCCGCAAGCCAAGCCAGATTTCAACGCGAAGTCCACTACATGCGAGACCACTGGGGCGAGATCCTGGACAACGACCCTTACTACAACCCCAACCTCACCTTCGTACACGAAAACTACGGGTTGGCCTTTCCGCCTCGAGTAAAAAAGCCCTGGCTTAATTAATTCCCCTTTTCTTCATGTTTTTGATTCGCTACAAGAAGAAAAAAACTGAGGTATTAATATGTCCTTCAATCGGAAAATGACGCTCCTCGTAACTGGGGGTTGTGGGTTTATCGGGAGTGGTTTTGTGAAGCAAGCGGTTTTGGCCGGACACAACGTTGTGGTCTTGGACGCGCTCACCTACGCCGGCCATAAAGAGAATCTGGATCGCATTGAAGGCCCTGGCCGTCATGAGCTTGTGATTGGCAATATCTGTAACCAAGCACTCGTGATGGAGCTGCTCACTTCTCGCAAAATCGACGCCCTCGTTCACTTCGCTGCCGAATCCCATGTGGATCGCTCAATCACGGGCCCAGGCGAATTTATTGAGACCAACATTCGCGGGACGTTTATCCTTCTAAGCGCCGCAACCGAGTATTGGCAAAAGCTTGCGCCCGAAGCGAAGAAGTCGTTTCGCTACCTTCAAGTCTCTACCGATGAAGTCTATGGATCTTTGGGCGCAACCGGCAAGTTTAGTGAAACCATGCCCTATCAGCCCAACTCTCCTTACTCCGCTTCAAAAGCCGCAGGCGATCACTTGGTGCGCGCTTGGCATCACACGTATGGGCTCCCGACTTTGACCACGAATTGCTCCAATAATTATGGGCCAAGACAATTTCCTGAGAAATTAATTCCCACCATGATCACTTGCGCCCTAAACGGCAAAGCCCTTCCCGTTTACGGAGACGGCGGCAATATCCGCGATTGGATCCACGTCGAAGATCATTGCGCCGGCGTGTTCTTGGCCCTTGAAAAAGGGACGCCCGGGGCGACTTATTGTTTCGGTGGAAACGCGGAACGCAACAACTTGGATGTCGTGCGTGCCATCTGTAAAGAACTCGATCAGCATCGCCCTCGTAAAGACGGCAAACCCCACGCAACGAGCATCACGTTTGTGACGGATCGCCTGGGTCATGATCGCCGGTACGCCATTGACGATACTTTGGCCGTAAACGAGCTTGGATTTAAGCGTCGTTTTGATTTTGAGAACGGGCTTGCCGATACCGTGAAGTGGTATTTGGAAAACACGGCTTGGGCTGATGCGGTTTTGAAGAAGGAGCACCTTTAACATGAGTGGTAACACGACTGGTAAAATGAAGGGGATCATCCTAGCCGGAGGCAGCGGCACACGCCTTTATCCGCTCACCCAATGCATCAGTAAACAGCTTTTGCCTGTGTACGACAAACCCACGATCTACTACCCGCTCTCCACACTCATGCTCGCAGGGATTCGTGAAGTCCTCATCATCAGCACCCCCCGAGATCTCCCGATGATTGAGTCCCTATTGGGGGACGGCTCACAAATCGGGATGAAGCTTGTGTACAAAGAACAGCCGAAACCAGAGGGAATCGCGCAGGCCTTTATCATTGGTGCGGATTTTGTCGGAAAAAATCCGGTATGCCTGATTTTGGGCGATAATATTTTTTACGGTCATGACCTGGTTAAAGCGCTTGAAAAGGCGGCCCAGATTCAAGACGGCGCAACCCTTTTTGCTTATCACGTGACCGATCCTGAGCGTTACGGCGTCGTTGAGTTTGATCAAGAAGGCCTGGCACTTTCGATTGAAGAAAAACCCAAGAAACCAAAATCACAGTGGGCCGTGACGGGACTTTATTTTTATGACTCCCATTGCATCGAGATTGCAAAAGCACTTCAACCTTCCCCTCGTGGCGAATTAGAGATCACGGACTTGAATCTCGCATACTTGAAGCGCGGCAAGGTGCAGGTGCAAAAGATGGGGCGAGGAGTGGCTTGGCTTGATAGCGGCACTTACGATTCCCTGCTTTCGGCCTCCCAGTTCGTTCAAACGCTGGAACAACGACAAGGACTCAAAGTCGCCTGCATCGAAGAAATCGCCTACCACAAGGGTTTTATCGACGCCAAACAGCTTGAAAAACTTGCCGAGCTCCACTCAAAAAGCCCTTACGGCGCCTACTTGCACAAAGTGCTTACGGAGCAATCTTGGGACGTACTTTAGTTTTTGGCACTTCAGGACAAGTCGGAAGCGCACTGCTTGAACTCTTGGGCGATCAAGGAATTGGAATCGACGAGAAGACGGGGGATTTTTTAAACCCTACGAGCCTGTTGGCTGCATTAGAGACTCACCGTCCCGCACAGGTGATCAACGCTGCGGCGTATACGGCCGTAGACCTCGCTGAAAAAGAAGAAGACAAAGCACACCTCATCAATGCGGTCGCGCCTGGCGTGATTGCTCAGTGGTGCGCAGGTCATGGCGTCCCGTTTGTTCATTATTCAACCGACTACGTGTTTGAAGGCTCTGGCGTAAGCGCGCGAGTGGAAAGCGATCCCACGGGCCCCTTGAGCGCCTATGGCCGCACAAAACTTCAGGGAGAGAAGGCGGTCAGCGAAGCCCAAGGAAAGTATGGAAGCAAATTTCTCATCTTCAGAACGTCCTGGGTTTATGATGCAGTAGGAAAGAATTTTTTCCGCACGATGCTTAGGCTTGCCAAAGAAAAATCCGAGCTTCGCATTGTTTCCGACCAGTGGGGGGCGCCGACCTATGCTCCTCATTTAGCCGCTGCAACGCTAGCCGCCCTTTCCAGCGCCTGCGCAAAGCCTGAGTTTCCGTCAGGCGTCTATCACCTCTGCAACCAAGGCGTGACCAACTGGTTTGATTTTGCCCAAGCCATTTTTGCAGCCGCACGCAAACGGGGCGAATCACTTCAACTGGAAAAAGCCATACCCATTACGACTGCGGATTATCCGACCCCTGCAAAACGGCCGCTCAACTCTCGCTTAGATCTCTCAAAGGCGCGCACGTGGCTTGGAGTTGAACTGCCCTCTTGGCAGGCCGGGCTTGAGCAGTGCTGCGAAACTTTCTGGAGAACGCACCCATGAATATCATCGATCTGCCCCTAAAAGGCCTTAAACTTGTTGAGCTCAAAGTGCATGGCGATAGCCGGGGGTTTTTTGTAGAGCGCTTCAATTCGAAACTTTTTGAAGAAGGGGGACTTCCCACCCATTTTGCGCAGGATAATCATTCGCGCTCGGCGCCAGACGTTTTGCGAGGCGTGCATTTTCAGTTTGATCCGCCTCAAGGGAAACTTGTGGGCTGCGTGCGAGGCAGCATCTGGGATGTCGCCGTCGACCTGCGCGTGGGCTCGCCGACGTTTGGTCAAAATTATAGCGTGGAACTCAGTGACACCAATGGAAAACTGCTATGGATTCCTGCGGGCTTTGGTCACGGATTTTGCGTGACAAGTGACGCGGGCGCGGACGTTTATTATAAAGTGGATCGCCTTTATAATCCCAAAGGTGAACTCGGAATCAATTGGAACGACCCCGAGCTTTCGATCCCCTGGCCGGTGAAAAATCCGGCGGTTTCCGCCCGCGACGCGGCCCTGATGTCATTTGCAGATTATAAGAAAAAGCCCGTTTTCTAGAGCAGTTTCCAGCTCAGCGTCAGCCCTACTGAAGTCGTATCAAGGCCAATTTTTGCAAACGGATAAAGATGAAGGTAGGGATTCAAGACGAACGTCGGGGTCACCAGCCAACTTAAGCCGGGCTCCAGATCAGTTCCCACATTTTCGGGAGAAAAGCCCGCCTCACCCACCATGCGTGAAGCCGCCATTTCAAAAAGGAGGTTGACCGCGAGATTGTGTTTCCACTGATAATAAACCAGCGGGGCAAGATACAACTCGACATCCTCGCCCTCACCTTTAGAACCATAAAAGTTGACCCGGGCGGATCCGTTAGCGGCCACCGTGAAGCGGCCGCCATCAATATTGTAGCCTATTGTATGATAGGTTTGAAAGCCGGTGATTCGGTCCTGAGTGCGCGAAATCTGCGACACCCCAAAATGCACCCGCACGTCTGCATAATGATAAAGCAGATCGCGGTTACCAAAGTTGAACGTATGCGAAGCCAGTAAAAATGGATCGCGGGGTTGAAACTCCTCACCCACGAGCGGCTTAAACGTCCAGTAAAGCGTGCCCGACACCGCAAAATCATCCGGAAGTTGCCGGGTAAGACTCATAAAGTTTCGATAAACCACGGGTCGATCAGGATGCAGCCCCCCATCCGACGCAGGTTGAAAATTCGAGAACTGCGTTATGCCTGGCCCTTCGAAGATCCCGAAGTAATTTGCGGAATAAGGATTATGGGAGTCAATGATCGAGCCTTCTTCGATCAAACGAACTTCATCCGGAATCAATCCCACCATGTCTTCAGCGTGAGAGGACACGGCGTTAAAGAATGCGAGCCCGGAGCACGCGAGTACGGCAGCGCGGGTGGCGATAGTTTTGAATCGAGATTTAATAGGTTGTGCGCTCATTCTGCTAAACAACCAAGCAAGTGTTCTGCCAGCAAACAAGCGTCATTGAATTGACACTGAATTGACATTGAATTGACATGGCAGTGGCGGCGCTCTGACACGGGAATAGGCGTGGGAAGTGACACAGATGGATTTCTGGCTTGGCGTTCTAAGAATACAATTGATACAATGAAATCAATGGCAACGGACTCTTCAGACTCGGGCAGCTCTAAAAAAGGGACTGCGGGATTTCAACCTCCTCCCAAACCTACGAATTTGGACGAACGAGCAGATTCGAATTTCGTGGCGAGTAGCGCTGAAGCAGACCCAAGTGATACTTTATTTGAAGCATTGCAAGCGGCTAAGGATCGAAAAACACGAATTCAGGCGCAAAATCTTGATCTTCCCCACGAACCTGAATCCCACGCACAAGGCTCTCGGTGGTTAGCGCCCCACACCTGGATTGCAATCGGAGGCGTGTTAGCCATTGGAATTCTCATTGGCGGAATGCTCCAAACGCTGAGCCAAAAGTCACCCTCGCAGGGCAATCAAACCGAGCCCCGGTCTCATTTTGCAACGATAAATACAATGGCAAGTCCCGGAACGACGACATCCGCCAGCGACGCGAGAGGCGGTTCTGGCGATTCCAGGGATTCAAAGATCAAAGCCATCAAGCCAAAACTCAATTTTCAAAATCCTGCAAAACCTGTCGTGGGCGGCGCAAAACCTAACGAGCCGCCCAAGGGCGATCGCCCCACTGACCGCGCGGATCGTGACCGTCCAGATCGTGACCGCCCTGAAAATGCGGCAGATCAAGATCGCAATCCAAATCCTGATAATACACCCGCTCCTGCACCTGAAAATCGTGATAGCCCCGCCGCAGAAGGCTATAATGACGGGCCGATGAATGTGAAGGAAGGCGGAGGGGATTGAAGGCGGTTAGCCGTAAGTCTCAGCCGATTCAATAGGAACAAAAGCCGCTAATTGCTTGGGTAAAAGCCTGATACCCTTCCCAAGACATTTGTCACGTAAGGCCATTTCATCAGCTCGACTTGTAACCAAAATTGATTCTGGTGCGATCCCCAACATGTCGATGATCTCCAGACCATTCAACTTAGACCCAATCAACTCAAAATCGCAAAGATATACTGGATTTTCAACTGAACCGAGACTTTTCCGGTACCACGCGAGAATAGCATCCGAAGAAGTAAAGTGAAGCATTGTGGGCTTTGGCGTTAACTGTGAGAATCGCTGTTCCCAGAGAGCATGAATACTGGGGTCATCATCGACAATCACGACCGTTGAAGGAATACCGATTCTCACACTTTCCGCAAACCAGCGAGGAGGTTCGACCAACGGAATCTCTAGCTTAATCTTCGTCCCCTCACCTTGCACCGATTCAACCTTAAACCTCCCGCCCCAAGCCTCCACAGTCAACTTGCAATGCGACAATCCCAGGCCGTTTCCGCCTTCTTTCCCAAAGGTCCCTCCACGCTCTACCACTTTAGTGAGAAGCTCCGCAGGGATCCCTTTGCCATTATCTTCAACCGAAAGTATGGCCCGACCTTGAGACTCCGCAAGCCGAACAGCGACGCGCCCACCATTTTCAATGGCTTCGACAGAATTATTAATGATATTAGATAACATCCGGTGAAATTCCGTGGGCTGTAAATTTGCAAATGCCCCAAAAGCAGAAGATTCGAAACACGATTCAATCTCGATGTCCTTCGCATCAACAAACTGAAGGCGTTTTTGCGATACGGAGGATTCAATGAGTGCCGACAGCAAATCGACAGAGCAGGACTCAGATGACAATTGACTATTTCTGTTCGGATTGTCTTCAATACCCGCTTCAACCGGCAGCGTCTTATGTCCAGGGCTCTTCGCAAGCAGGTTATTGGCCATATCTCTAATCCGATTGACTGCTGTTCGAAGTTGCACACGAGAAGCCTCATCCAAACCTTGTGCCGTGTGATGCACGGAGATGAGTGTTGCAAGGGGAGATCGAATATCGTGAGAAACCTGCCGAGCAACAAGATTAAGAGCATCAGCCTTTGAAATCGTAAGCGCGGATTCCAGTCGTTGATTGCTTAACTGTGCTTCAAACAACAATTTTTGCCGATGGGAAGTTTGAACATGAAAAAAGCACATCATACACACAATCAAGTACAACAAAACCTCAAGAAAAATCGAATTGAGGCGGGAGGGCACTTGAAATCTCAACTCATAAGAAATCCCGCTAATGGCATTCAGCTGGGTAGTGATTATCAAGAAACTTCGAAGAGCACTCCCCTGATAACAGCCACGACCGTTGGAAGTATCATAAAATACACGATCAGAGTCCATTTTTTCAGTTATAACAACGCAAGACACAGCCTTCAAAAGTTCAAGATCGGAAACAGATTTTGACAATGCATAGGAATTCGCGATGGCCGATTCGTTTCTCAAAACGGCTTCGACAGTTTGCTTACTCCTTTGCCGATAGTGTGCTGACTCGATCCGAAAGCCGACAAAAACGAGAAGTTGAATTAAAAACGCCAAAACAATCGGAACACGATGATTTTTTAACCAAAAACTAAGGTTCGACTTCAAATTGCCTCCTTTCAATTAGTACAAAAACCTGTCGATGGGACCGAGAGTCCAAGGCAGCCAACCATCAAAAATAGTGCGCGCGACAAAGTAATCACCCCCGTCAAATGCCTCAACCCTGTGAAAAACAGCGCTCGGGACAGGCCATTCAGATTGTTTTGCCCGGGAAATTTGCGCAAGTGCCTTGTCAGCATTCTTCGCAAAATAGCGAACTTTATTCTCCGGAAACACCTCTCCGCGATCTGGATTATTTCTCACCGCCAAGAGATGACGGTAACTCTCAATAAGCGCGTGCTGCCAAATATTTCCACCCGTGTACTGAGCTGATGAACCCGGAAAAATCCCTTCTCCACTAATTCCCATTGTTTGCGCGACATCTACCCTAAATACCTTATCGCCAAACGGGACCAATATATCCTTC
Organism: Oligoflexia bacterium; assembly: GCA_903881565.1. Classification (GTDB taxonomy): domain Bacteria; phylum Bdellovibrionota; class UBA1018; order UBA1018; family UBA1018; genus CAIRTR01. Next base: position 7,570 of record CAIRTR010000114.1, read on the forward strand.
CGAAAAAACATAACCTTATCAAACTGACCGATCAAGAATAGGGAAACTTGATCTAGATCAGCACTGCCACTTTGTGGCACCTCTGGAATGATGAAGTGGTCATCAATCCATTTGCTCATCACCCATCTTTCTATAGCTTCGTGTATCGACCGCAACACGGTATTATCTCGGTTGAAACCGGCAGCAAAACCACAAGCAGTGGGGATAATAGAAAGGCCCCAAAGATCTTTTTTCGTTTCGTGATATTGATCGCTAATTTCGAAAAACTTACGCCTTTCGAGAAACTCTGAAACCGCAATTTTCCGTGCGGCCATTTTCTCTTTACCGAACCCCCCTGAAAACGGAACTCCCGTTGCATCGATAATCGTAGAATGCCAGAACTCTTCCTGTGTTCCGGACATAATGGTTTCTTCGATCGAAAAACCTTCCCCGGTAAGAATGGCTAGAATCTTATCAATCATACTCAATCGTTACCGCTCGAGACCCAAATCTTCGAATCTCATAACGCTCATCAGGGGACTAATTGAGTCTCTATTAATCTTGGCCGAAAGAAAAAGCTGAATTCCAAAGTGACTGACAGCAACAAGAGCGGCATCCTCGTCAACGATTTTAAAAAAAACAGAAGAAAAATCTTTTTCATCGATCCGATCATTCTCAAAATCGTCAACAATCCTGCAAATCCGGCCAGAAGGATCTGGAAAACTCGGCCCCAAATCCGAACAGAACAAAATACTTATCCCCCAGGGTTCGACACCCCCACCCACAGAGCCACCTACCATACGCAAATCGAGTTGACGGTTCCCTAACGCTGCCATAGTCGTCTTTTCGCCGACAAACTCAAATGGAAGCCCCGCCTCCACAAGGGCAGACTTCAACACTAACCATGTTTTTTCTTTCTGCCCGCCCTCTTTTGGCTCAACTCCCCCAATTCGGATTTTTTCCGATGGAACCGTTGTAGGCCTGACATTTAGGATAGGCCTTTCTCGACCGACAGAGTCCTGATTGGGATAGAAAGAAGTGCTGCGTGTATGTCCATCCCATCGATTAGGGAGATTACTACGATGTTTCTCTAGTAGTCCTCTGAAATACTGTCTATTTTGAACACTTGCAAAGTAGCCTTTTTCAAAATTTCCCATCAAAATTGGATTAATGTACTCCGGCACCAGCCTATACTCTGAGAACTCCTTTGGGAGATTTTGAACGGGATTAAACGAATCCACAATCCAATGAGCTCCGACCTCCAAGGAACTCGGCTTGGTATGGCCGATCTTAATCATCTGTGGCGCGTTTTCTTTAAAGCCAAGAGTCCACTTAGGATTTCGAGTCAGTAGATAACTTTTTCCCAATTCTAAAGATTCAATTCTGAAGGGTCCAGAGGAAATAAACTTCAGGTCATCCTTCCAAGTCCCGTCAGCCGTTACATTTTCTGTGCAAATGTAACCGAAGGGCGCAAAGGAAAGAAGTTGCAAAAGCCCGCTTCGAAGGGGCTTATCAAATTTAAAGGTCAGATCATCCCCGTGTGCTTGTATTCCAGGTAGATCGCCCCCTGCCTTAAACTCCTGAAAACCAACTAATCGATTGAAAATCGGAAAATCCGACTTTTTTGTCAAAACCCTAAGTGAACGGAGAATGCTTTTTCGAAAACTCTCCGCAGTGATGGCCTCACCGTTTTCGCAAAACAGGCCTTGGTGCATCGTAAAGCGCCAAGAAAAAGAATCAACGCGTGACCACGAGCGAGCAAGCTTGGGTTCGTACCTCCCTCGATTCGAGTAATATACCAAATTTCCGATGAGTGGTTGTACTACGACAGCCGACTCATAGCGTTCAGCCTCAAACAAATTGAGTGTGATCGGGGCACGTGGAGCAACTAATACATAGTTTAATATTGATTGCGAATCATGCCCAGAGCTATCACTTGCCATCGTTTTGGCCTGCCCCAGAACTCGTGGTGCGAGTGACCTTATTAAAAGAGCCCCGAGCAGTATGGTGAGGAACGATGATACTAAGATGATCCAAAGTTTCGAATTTGATCGAATTACCTTCTTCATTTGGGCTCACTTTCACTGATGAATCTTGCTTAAGGCAAATGCCATGAATCCCTTGAAAAGCGTCGGTAACTAGCTGTGGCGGAATTCCAAGATCACTTATATCCCGAACCTTCATTTCATAGTCTTCCGCTCTTGCGAATAGACTGCCAAAAATAACAGTGCCAGATAAGACACATTTAATCAAAGAACCCACAGTCGCCATTTTCGTTTTATCCATTATTCTCTCCCAGACTATTGTTGGCCTACGCGAAGAATTCGAAGGAGAACATAATACGAATTGCGCATTGTGTCAATGTCTCGCAAAGATTTCATCGTTCTCTCTAATATCCGCGCTAAAACAGCGCCTTTTGGGCACTTACCCCCTAACCCACCCCCCGCACATACCTCCTCATCGTCTCCACCCCCAACTTCTGAATTGCCTCCCACTTATTATGACAGCTGCATAAAAGCCTGAGATTATCCAAATCAGATCCACCCCCTAGCGCGACCGGTAGGATGTGATCGACCTCCAAACCAAACAGCGATTCACATTTCCTCCCCGTCTCAGGCGAAACAAAAGTGCACTTCCCGCCATCACGCTGCCACACCTGCCTTCGCACCGGCGCCGAAACATATCTCCCCGACTCCGACGTCGGAGTGGGTGACGACAACACCGATCGCACCACTTTCACGGCCACCGACTTCGCACGACGCTCACCTTTCTTCTCCGGATCAATCCCCTCCAAAGTCCGATCGGCCAACAATTCCAAGAGTTCGGGAAGCTCTAGATTTGGATGCGAATGAGCCAAAAGACCTTTGATCTTTTCAAACTTCTGCATGAGCGCATCCGAAGCGACGACTCGAAGCTCAGTTTGCCCAGGCAAAACGGCCCGAGATTGCAACTTAGGCTTCGCCGACTCCGGAGAAATCTCTACCAAAATCTTCTCGCATTCACGCGCGGAGCGATTCTCCATTTTGGAAAGTAGGTCGCGCTTTTCAGCCGGAGAATATGCGCGCCCCTTGGCTCGTTCGTCCCGCTTCAAAAAGCATTGCACCGAACTTAGCGTCGAAAGATTAAGTGCACCCTTCTCAATAAGCGCCGCTGCGCCCGGAACATCCTTGAGCAAGCGCATCGAGTTGATTCTGCGCGAAGCACTAGCCTCCGAATACCCCAACTCTTTAACGGCGTACTCGAACAGGGAGCTAAACCCCTGGCCCGCAAACAGCCTGCGACGCTCCACCTCACGCAACAATTCAAGGACCTGGGTCGTGAGTTTGCGCTCCTCTGCTGCAAGCGACCTAATTTGAGACAAGAGATTTACATCGGATAGGCTTTGGAGATTAATCATTTGAGGTCAATAACACGGAAAAAATGCACCCTCGCAAACGCATTAGGCTCGCCACTGCAACATGACCAGTTTTCGATGCGAGCAGCCCTCTCGACCCGCCTTCAACCGAGCCACAGGGAAGCTACGGATGCGTCTAAACAAGACGAGAAGGGCGCCCCCTTTTTTGGGATTGAAATCGCTTAATTCCTGTCAACAAAAAAGGCATAAAAAATGCGATTTTGTCCCGCAAATTCAACCAAATTCTCACAAACCCAACCTCTGCTCCGGCCTCCCCAAACCCCACCCCAACACTCCCCCCTTGACTGCCCCCCCGGAGCGTCGTACCCATAAACAATGCCCACGGCAAAACCGAAAACCACACCGAAAACAAAACCCAAACCCACACCCAAAGCCCCAACCCGCGGCCTGTTCATCACCTTCGAAGGAACCGAAGGCGTCGGTAAATCCACTCTCATTCGAGAAGTCCAAAACCAGCTCATCGCCTACGGCCTCAAACAAAACCAGATCCTCCTCACCCGCGAACCCGGCGGCAATCCAGAAGCTGAAGCCATTCGAAAAATAATCTTGGAAAACGAAGTCACCCCATGGACAGAACTGTTTCTTTACGAGGCCGCTCGATGCGAACATCTGGAGCGCAAAGTTTTTCCGGCACTCAAACAAAATCAACTCGTCCTTTGTGATCGCTTCACGGACTCGACTCTGGCCTATCAGGCCTTTGCGCGCGGACTTTCATGGAAGACCGTTACAACCTTAAATCACATCGCCACTCAGGGCAAAAAACCCGACCTCACCATCCTCCTTGATTTTGATCCCCGTTTAGGGCTGAAGCGCGCGACGGATCGGAACCGCTTTGAAGAAGAGGGCGTGAAATTTCAGCAGCGGGTACGAAAAGGGTTTCATAAAGCGCGCAAGCAAGATCCAAAGCGCTGGCTCACTCTGAGCGACGAGAAGGCAACGCCTCAGATGCTCGCTCGGGCCGTTTGCGAAGCACTCATCAAGAAGTTTCCAAAACAAATGAAACCCAAAGGGCTCCCCTCACGTGCTCCCCGTCACTAAAGAGATACTCACTCATCACCTCCTGACAATGAAGGATCCTGTACAAGGATGGCTAAAGCAGGGGCATTTTCCTCCTGTTTTACTTTTCTGTGGTCCCAAAGGCATTGGAAAATCCGAAATGGCGACTTACCTGGCCCAATGGATTTTATGCCATAAAAGCGACAAGGCGGCTGGGCCTTGCGGCGAATGCCCGTCATGCGGCAAAGCGCTGCGCGGGACCTGGATCGATTTCACCTGCATCACCCCCGACACTGAAGGCAGTGAGAGTGCCTCACGCCAGACCCTTAAGATCGATCAGTTTCGAAGTCTCAAGGCAACACAAGGTTTTGGGGCACTCGAAAGCAACTACCGTATCACGTTGATTCCCAATGTGGAGCAGCTTACTCTGCAGGCGGCAAACTCGATTTTGAAACTTTTAGAAGAACCGCCCGCAAGCTGGCTCCTGTTCCTCACCACCAGTGACCCGACGCTGCTGCTTCCCACCATTTTGTCGCGTTGTCAGAAGATGACGCTCAGGCCGCTGCCGACGCCAACCTTAGAAGCCCTGCTTCGCGCAAAGTCCATTGACCCCCAATGCGCCCAAGTTTGCGCCGCTTTGGCGCAAGGCAGTTGGCAACGTGCTTGTGACCTCTCCGAAAAAGAGGCCTGGGAAAAGCGAAGAGACATTTTTGCTTTCTTGGAAGAGCCTCGAACCAATCTGAACCCGCTTTTAGAATGGGCGGCAAAAGATGCAAATCATCTGGATCTTTTGATCGATCAACTGGAGCACCTGAGCGCCGAGCTTTTGGCCTGGAGCCTGCAAGCTTCCGGAGGCTACACCTGGAAAAACTCCGACGGCGCAAAATCGCTCAACATCCACGTGAAAAACACCCTCAATAAGCTTGGAACCCCTTCAAAGGCTCGTGAATTCTGGCTGGCCCAATCCGAGCGACTCGCCCGCGCGCGCGGGGAAGTCATTTTGCCACTGAATAAAAAATTACTGATTCAAGATATTTTGCTGAGCTGGTTCTAGCCTCGCGCACGAATGCGGGCGCGCCCTCACATCGCGGCCAATAACGCTGCGAGATCTGGCTCCATCGGCGTCTCATGCAGAGACCGAGACAAGAGTTCAGAAAGCGCCGTGGGTATCTCCAATTTGCGCGCAACTAACGGTTCCAGCGTCTCAGGAAACTTACAGGGATGCGCAGTGGAGACTAAAATCCAAGGCCCGTGTGCACGTTGCTCAACCGTCATGCGTTCATAGGCACGAACAGCCGTTGCCGTATGGGGACACCACACCTCGCCCGAAGTACTCGGACCTTTTTGAATCACTTGCGCGATCTCAAAATCACTGACTGAAAATACCGGCACTTCGCGCTTGAAAGTCTCCCAATCAGGAATCAGATTCTGCAATCTCTCCATATTGCTGGGATTGCCCACATCCATTGCATTGGCAAGCGTGGGGATCGAAGGCCGAGGAGCCCACTGGCCACTTTCAGCATAATCGCCAATGGAACGATTGGCATTCGTGGCTAGCACGAGCTCTCGAATCGGAAAGCCCATCTTCTTGGCCCAAAAAGCCGCAACCGCGTTTCCAAGGTTCCCGGTCGGAATCACAAAGCCCGGTGCCTGGCCCTGTTCAAACTTCAGCTTGAGACTCCAATAGGCGTAGTACACGCTTTGAGGCAAAAGCCTCCCCAAGTTAATGCTATTGGCAGAAGTCAGACAAAACCTAGCGTTCCAAGCGGGATCCGAAAACGCGGTTTTCACGAGCTTCTGGCAATCATCAAAAGTTCCCTTAACCGCAAACGAGCGAATGTTATCGCCCCAACACGTGAGTTGGATGCGCTGCCTGGGGGAGACGCCATGATCTGGAAACAAAAGACAGACGCGAAATCCCTTTTTACCCGCAAACGCTGAAGCCACCGCCCCACCCGTATCGCCGGAAGTTGCGACCATGACACAGACATTTTGAGACGAGGTATTCATGATACGTCCCATCACCTCGGCCAAGAAACGCGCACCAAAATCCTTAAAAGCAAGGGTCGGTCCGTGAAAAAGCTCAAGGATCGAAACCCCGGAACCGAGCGTCTTTAAAGGAACCGGAAAATCAAACGCTGCCCGACAAATCTCGTCCAGAGAATCCGCAATCGCGCCCTCTCCCACAAAAGGAGCGAGCATTCGCGCTGCAAAATCCGCGTAGGACATTTCATCTGGAATTCCCTCCGAGAACTCTTGCGCCACTTGGGGAAACGCCTCTGGCACAAAAAGACCGCCATCATCGGCTAGGCCCTTTAAAACGGCCTCAGAAAATGAAACGCCGGCCGAACCTACCGTGCGCGCGTCGCGCGTACTATAAAATTTCACGAACGCGTTTCTCCCACCACTTTCGCGCCTGCGCCGCCTACGGGCGCAATCCAAGAATCGATTTCAGATTCTTTCATACCCGCATCGCAAAAAGCCTTCACCACCGATGCCCGTACTTTTTCCCCGACTGCCGCAGAATCTACCCAAGCAAACACACTCGGCCCGGCTCCTGAGATCGAAAAACCCAAAGCACCATTTTCCAATGCGGCCGCCTTGGCAGCATCAAAACCTGGGATCAATTGGGAGCGCTGCGGCTCCACAATCAAATCCATCATGGAACGGCGGATAAGCCCCAAATCACTCAAAAAACAGCCAGAAATAAACCCGGCCAGGCACGCCGATTGGCGGACCATTGCGGAGAGCATCACATCGGGCTTAAGAATCGCACGTGCCACCTTAGTCTCCACCACAATCGGAGGATGAACCAGCACGCAAAGAATCTGGGCAGGAACCGGAATTTTGACCACATCAATCGGATGAGCCGAAAGTGCCGCCGTTAAGCCGCCCATCAGACAAGGCGCCACATTATCGGCGTGCCTGGAGCCACTGGCCACAGACTCTCCGGCCACTGCAAAATCTAAAAGCTCAGCTTGCGAAAATGGGCGCTCCAAGAGGGCATTGGCGGCCACCACCGCCGCAACCGAAGAGGCGGCCGAGCCCCCCATGCCTGAGCCTAATTCAATTCCTTTTTTAATCGAGATTCGAAACCCATCACGAAGCTGCCGCGCCTCAATCATTTTCAAGAGTGCAACACCCGCCGTGTTCAGCTGGGGGTCTTTAGGAATTCGGGCTAAGGCTTCAGGAGAAATTCCTGAAATCTCGGTAATCTCAACCCCGGCAGGTCCTGGGATTAAAGAAACGGTAGCCGTATCTCCGATGACCGGAAATGCAAAACCTAAAACGTCAAAACCCACGGCTGCGTTTCCCACGCTTGCAGGAGCAAAAGCGGTGACCGACCTCACGGACTTCACAATTTGGCCCATTGCGATCTTGCCAGGAGCGTAACCTTCAAGGATTCAAACTCCTGGCGCGCTTCGCGAGCGCCCAAGCCTCGCTCATCCGCCCAGACATAGGCAAGCTGCTCCGCCCAAGGCAAACCGTGATCCGCACGTGCCATATACAAAGGTGCACGCCTGAGATAGAAGTCTTCGAGCCGCATGACCATTTCTTTGCGAATTCCGTAGCGCAGCTGAGAGGCGAGCATTGGAAAGCCTTCAGGCTCACTTGTAGAGCCGTCCTGTTGCTCTTTAAAAATCGAGCTCCCATGATCTTCTTTGCTCTTTTGATTAAGCTCGATGAGTTCCAAAGCGCTCGCGCCGTAGCGAGAATAGAGCATTTCCGGAACTTCAACTTTCAGTGTCTGAGCATTCATTCGTGCTTTGGCCACAGCCTCTATCGACGCCTGAGGGTTACAGGGCCGTTTCGAAAGTGCTTTGGTAAGCCGCGGCGGGGGTTGAACGGGTTTCCCTATTTTTACATCTTTGTGCCAAGCTTTAAGGGTAAAATCCACGATCTCTTCAGCCATCTTACGATGGGTCGTGTACTTGCCTCCTGCTACAACAACCGAGCCGCCAGGGCCCAGGTCAATATGATGCTCGCGCGAAATTTTCTGCAAACTAGGGCCGCCACCGCCGCTACCCGCAGCACTTCCGGGCGCTGAAGCTCCCTGCAGCAAGGGTCTCACGCCCACATAGGCACTTAAAATATCCTGAGTGGTCAAATTTAACGTCGGGAAATACTTTTGAAGAAGCTTCATCAAATAACCCACATCGGTTGCGTCCACTGCCGCATGATCGGGGTTCTTAGGACTTGGGCTATCCGTTGTTCCGACGATTGCCACTCCTGCACCCATGTCAGGTCTAGGGATCACAAACGAAATTCGCCCGTCGCCCTCTCCATTCATCACCATCGCCCCCGGAATGGGAAGCCTTTTCAAATCAAAAACCAGGTGAATCCCTTTGCTAGGCTGCAACCACTTTTGCCACTGCGGCGTCATGGATATCCCCAGTTCATCCGTCCAAGGGCCCACGCAAACAACCACCCGCTGCGCCTTAAGATCAAACTCGCGCCCCGGAGTTTTTGAAAAGGGATCGCAATCCTTCACGCGAAACCCCGACATCATGTCTTGTTTCCAAAGAGGTCCCACCGCTTTAAGATAATTGGCGACAGCCGCCCCATGAGTCTGCGCGCTTCGCAAGGTTTCAACGGCAAGAACATCGTCCCACATCGTGGCATCATAATAACGAAAGCCGCCTTTTAACCCATCACTTTTCAAAGCGGGAATATCTGCAAGCATCTGACGCGCAGACAGCCGCCGATGCATCCCGGGTGATCTGAAAAGCGCGAGCGTGTCGTAAAGCCAAAGACCCATGGAGAGCAGTCCGATGCCATTGGTATCCCCCGAAAAAAC
>CAIRTR010000115.1 GCA_903881565.1 Oligoflexia bacterium
CATGGAAATCGGAGCCGGTACGAACGAGATTCTTCGCCTGATCATTGCACGCCAGATGCTCGGCGAAGCAGCCGACGCTTGAGCCATCCAAAGGAACCCTGAATGCACTTCGAAGAAACCGCGATTCAAACAGAACTCAGAGAGCTCACCCGCAAATTTGCGCAAAAAGAGCTGGCTCCCCTGATCGAAGAAGACGAAAGAAATGAAACCTTTCGCCCGGAGATCATCCGGAAATTGGGAGAACTCGGGCTCACCGGTATCCCAACTCCTGAAGAATTCGGGGGCGCGGGCCTAGGCTATCAAGAGTATATTTGCGTCATCGAGGAAATCGCGGCCGTCAATTTAGGTTATGCCATCAGCGTTGCGGTAACAGGACTTCCGCAGCTGATCCTTTCAAAATTTGGAACCGCTGAGCAGAAGGCGAAATATATTCCCGGACTCGCCAGTGGCACAGCCATCGGAGGCTTTGCACTCTCAGAAGCTTCTTCGGGCTCCGACGCTGGCAGCCTTCGAACCACTGCCAAACGTGAGGGCGATCATTATCTCGTCAATGGAACAAAATTGTGGATCACCCAAGGAGGCTTCTCCGAAACCCTGATCCTCATGGCTCGCACGGGCGGCCCAGGGCCTAAGGGCGTTTCGGCTTTCATTCTTGAAAAAGGGATGGAAGGCTTCACGACTGGCAAGCGCGAAAAAAAAATGGGAATTCACACCTCGCACACCATGGAACTTGTTTTGAATAACGTCAAGATCCCCGTCAAAAACCGCATTGGCGAAGAAGGCGAAGGATTTAAAGTTGCCATGAGTGCGCTAGACGGAGGCCGGATCACGATTGGCGCCTCCGCCTTGGGAATTTCCAGGTCGGCTTTGGCGGTCGCAAAAAATCATGCCCTTGAACGGCAACAATTTGGAAAGCCGCTGATGGAATTTCAGGGAATTTCCTTTATGCTGGCCGACATGGCGACGGCGCTCGAAGCCTCCCGCTTGCTGGTGTGGCAAGCCGCCTGGCTGCGCGATGAGGGCAAGCCGTTTTCGAAGCAAGCCTCCATGGCAAAACTCTTCGCTTCTGACTCCGCGATGAAAATCACAACTGATGCCGTCCAGGTTCTAGGCGGCTCCGGATATACGCAGGATTTTCCAGCAGAGCGCTACATGCGTGAAGCCAAGGTTCTCCAGATCGTGGAAGGCGCCAATCAAGTCCAGCGAACCGTGATCGCGCGTGCACTGTCCAAAGAGAACTAGATTCTAACGAAAGGGTAAACCATGGTCTGTCCTCCAGATTCACCAAATTCTCCAAACTCTAAAGACGGCAAAAGCGACGGCGGAGACAAAACTACCGTCCTGCAAAGCGAAGGAACAACTCTCAATCGCGACCTGCAAAAGGCAAAAGAACAAGATGCCTGCCTCATCATTATTCGCGGCACTCCGCAAGGACATCGCTTCTTTCTGACCCAAGACGAAATGTTTGTCGGCCGCGATCCGGCCGTCGACGTCAGTTTGTCCGATCAGAGTATTTCTCGAAAACATGCCCGCATTGAAAAGAAGGCCGGAAAAGTGATCCTCACTGATTTAGGCTCCTCCAACGGAACGTTCATTAACGACAAAAAAGTCACGGCAAACACACCGATGACGCTTGCGAAAGAGGACATGGTGAAACTGGGGAATTTCATTTTGAAATTCCTCCCGGCCGGAGAGTTTGAAACTCTCGCCTGGGGCGAGATGGATCTTGGGAAGAATACGGATCCCATGCTGCGGATTTTCAATAAGGGATACCTCCTTGAGGCCTTGGATTCTGAATTTAAACGGGCCAAAGCACTTCATACCGATTTTTCGATGATCTTTTTTGACCTCGATCACTTCAAAAAAGTAAACGATACTCATGGTCACGATGCGGGCGACTACGTCCTCAAAGAGTTTACCCAACTCGTGCGCTCATCTTATTTAAGACCCAAAGACGTCTTTGCCCGCTACGGCGGCGAAGAGTTTGTGATTCTCCTTGCAAAGACCAACGCGCAACAGGCCTCGGATATTGCCGAACGAATTCGCGCAGCCGTCGAAGCCCACGCTTTTGTTTATGAAGGCAAACGTCTTTCGGTGACCACCAGTCTGGGCGTTGCGGAACTCACGGCAGCCATCGACTCTCCTCAGACGCTTCTCAAAACGACGGACAAAGCACTTTATGCAGCAAAAACAGGCGGCAGGAACCGTGTCGTTGTCGCAACTTAAGACGCAACCTAAAGGGCACCCTAAACGCATTAAGCTTCTTGATCCTTCGGTGGCGGAAAAAATCGCAGCCGGCGAAGTCATCGAGCGGCCCGCAAGCGTTGTCAAAGAACTCGTCGAAAACAGTCTCGATGCCGGCGCCACTGAAGTACGCGTCCTGCTTGAAGATGGCGGAAAATCGTTGATCGAAGTGCTTGATAACGGCTTCGGAATGAGTGCAGAGGACCTGGCGCTCAGTATTCAACGGCACGCCACGAGCAAACTCAGCACCTTGCAGGAACTTGAAACCCTTCAAAGCCTTGGGTTTCGGGGCGAAGCCTTGGCCAGTATCGCAGCGGTAACAGACATTTCACTGCTTTCGACTCCCGTGACTCCCCCTCAAGGCAATGCAGGCGCTCACGAGATTCGGGGCACTTCGCGCAACTGGACGGGACCCGAGGCTGCGACTTTTGGGGATTATCTGGGAAGCGAGCATGGAACACGCATTCAAGCTCGTGGATTATTTTCTCAAGTGCCGGCGCGGCTCAAATTTTTAAAATCTCAAGGTGCCGAAGTTTCTCAAGTGCGGGATTGGATGGAGCGATTGGCGGCTTCTCACCCGGGGACGGGCTTCAGGCTTTTAAGCGAAACCAAAACGGTTTTTTCGGTTCGTCCCAGTGATGAGGCGACACGAATACGCGCGGTTTTAACCGACAATTCTGACTCTCCGATGGTGTCTGCTCAAGAAGGTCCCATCCGAATTCATTGGCTTCAGGGCGTGAGCCTGCCGCAGGCCCGAAAAATCGTTCAAGTGGTTAATGGGCGGGCAACCCGGGATCGCATGATTCAACAAGCGGTCTTAGGCGCGTTTAGACAACTTCTTTTGCCCGGGCAGTTTCCAGCGCTTGGTGTCTTTATCGAAGTTGACCCCTCTGAGGTTGACGTCAACGTCCACCCGACAAAATCCGAAGTGCGTTTCTTGAATTCGGGCCGGATTTTTTCAGCAATACATTCACTTGTGGGCTCGCTGGTCAACCGTCATGGCGCGCCGGTACACGTGCTGAGCTCGGGCGCCTCAGCCTCGCATTCCCACTTCATGTTTCAGGCTCGAGACAGCGGGGCGCAAGCAGAACCTTTTTCTTGGCTGAGTCCCACTCTCCCCGACACGCCAAGTTCGCCTCCGCCACACACTGATTTTTCATTGCCCGCCACAGAATTCCCCGCACTCCCTGCGATCGCTCCAGAAACAAACAGCCTGGGATTTTTTCCTGGAAACTATGTCGGCTCGTTGTTTAACACCTATCTGCTTTTTGATCTTGGGCAGGAGTTAGGACTTCTGGATCAACACGCGGCCCATGAACGCATTCGCTATGAAGAGCTCCATACTCGTTTTATGACGGGCGAAATTCACTCACAGGCACTCCTCATTCCGGAAACGGTGCCCCTGCCCCCGGCGTTCCACGAAAATTCAAAAGAACTTGAAAAAACGATCGTCCTTTTGAACACCACCGGTTTTGAAGTCGAAGTCTTTGGTGATCAGTCGCTGCTTTTCCGCGGCGTTCCTGCTGGCTGGGGAGACCGCGAATTAAGAGTGAGATTGCGAAACCTCGTGGGGCGCGTGACGGAGCCTGAGCTTCTTAAAACGCTGGATGCCCAGAGCGTATTACAAGACGAACGGATGTTCGAAGCGCTGGCAAGCCAGGCGTGCCACTCCTCGGTGCGCGGGGGCGACAAACTTGAACCCCTTGAAGCGCAAACTTTGCTCAAAAGGCTTTTTCAATGCAAGCACCCTTGGAACTGCCCGCACGGCAGACCCACGTTAGCTAAGGTTCCCAGAAGCCGTTTAGAAGAATGGTTTTTGCGAAGAGTATGACAGCTGCAGAATCTGGCGCCCAACGACTTGCCTTTCCCGTCGCGATTCTCACCGGCCCGACAGCAACAGGCAAGAGTGGCTTAGCCATCGAATTTGCGCGCGCCCACGGTGGGATCGAGATCATCAACGCTGATAGCCTTCTCGTTTACCGGGAGATGAATATCGGCACCGCAAAGCCCTCAAAAGAGGAGCAAGCAGGGATTCCTCATCATCTCATTGATCTTATCTCCCCCGATGCCGTCTTTACTGCAGCGGATTTTGTGAAGCATGCATTTGATGCCATTCACGACATTCACGCCCGCAGAAAACGCGCGCTTATTGTCGGCGGAACCGGGTTTTATCTCAAAGCCCTTTTGTTTGGACTTTGGGACGCGCCGGCGTCTGACCCGAAGCTTCGAGCGGAGTTGGAGCAAAGCGGAACTCTGCAACTTTATGAAGAGCTCCACGCAAAAGACCCTGAATCGGCGATTAAAATAACGGCGCACGACCGGTATCGCTTGATCAGAGCCCTTGAGATTATTCATGCAACGGGAAAACCCGTTTCTGAAATAAGTGCGTCACAGAACACAACGCCTCACCCTGATCTCAGGCTTTGGGTCATTGATCGCTCCAAAGAGGAGACGGATCAGAGAATCGCAATGCGCACGCAGATGATGCTGCAAGCGGGACTAGTAAAAGAAGCGCAAGACCTCTTTGAACGCTACCCGGGCGCACGCGCGCTGCAGTCGGTGGGCTACAAGCAAGTGAGTGAGTTTCTCAAAGGCACCCATCCCGAGGGGCGTAAATTCACGCCAGGACTCGAAGGGCTTCGCCAGGAGATTGAACTGGCCACTCGCCAACTCTCCAAGAAACAGCGGACCTGGTTTCGAGGAATGAAACAGGCGCAGACTTTTATAATGGAAGTGGATCGGTCGACGTTAAAAATGGAATTTGAGGAGCTTTATTCGGCGTCAAATTCTGATATCCTCACCTCATGAACCACTCAATCCTTCGCTTTGTCTCTGCTGAAGACGGGACACGACTCGCTTGGTACACGCACGTTGGCCAATCGAGCGAAGCAGCATTGCGGGCGAAGCGCTCGATCGTTCTGACGAACGGACTCAGTACAACGGACAACTTCTGGGGCCCCATCGTCGCTGGGCTTGCCGGGGATTATCGCCTGCATCACTGGAACTACCGAGCCCATGGCAAAAGTGAGCGTGCGCGATCGAGGGATTATGCGATCAGGACGCACGTGGCGGATCTCGTGCGTGTGACCGAAACAGTGCGAGACCATGGTACAAGCGAAAACCCGCCGGTGCACATCGCATTTTCAATGGGAGTCCACGTGTTGCTCGAGTTGTACCGCGCGCGGCCGGACCTGGTGGGAGCCATGGTGCTCGTTGCGGGAGGGCCGGACCATCCCCACTCGTCAAACCCACTCTTCGACATTCCGGGGGTGAGACGTGCACTACGAGGCGCGCTGCGGATCGCGTCGCCCATTGTTCCGCATGTGTCACCAATTGTGCGTCGGCTGGGATCGGCTCGGGCTCTTTATCCACTGGCGCGCACTTTGGGTGCGATCGGGGAAAATGCCCCGCGAGAAGAGCTTGAGCATTTTTTCCGTTCGGTGGGAGCGATGGATCTCGAAGGATTCTGGGGATCGATGAGTTCCCTGCTGGACGCGCACGCCTCGGACGTCCTCGCGCAAGTTAAAGTCCCGGTTCTGATCATCGCGCCGGAGCGCGATGTCTTGGCAGCGCAAAAGGATTTGTGGGCACTCAAAAAAGGGATTGCGACTGCGGAGTGGATGAGTGTTCCGAAAACCACGCACGCAATAATGCTCGAAGCTGGAGACATTGTCGCCTTGAGAATAGGAGAATTCCTAGTGACAAACCCCAGCCCCGCGCAGTAGAGTTTCCCAAAGATATGGCCGCAAAAACAACCGAGAAACCGACTGAAAAAACGCCCCAAAAGAAGGCAAAAGAGCCTGCTCCTTCTAGCAGACGCATTATTCTAGTTTCCGATGGAACCGGTGAAACAGCCGCCCAGATGACCAAAGCCGCGATGGTCCAGTTCAGCGGCCAGAATGTTTATTTCACTCGCTACAAAAACGTGCGTAACGAAGTCCAGATCGAAGCCATTTGTGAGGACGCGGCCGTCAACAAGGACCTTCTGATCTACACGATCGTGCTTCCGAGCCTTAGAGCATTTTTGGCGAACAAGGCGCGCGAGCGCTCGATTCCAACTCTCGACCTTTTGGGCCCACTGCTGGTGGGATTGGCCGGATATTTCGGTTATCCCCCCAAAGCCATCGCCGGATTGCTGCATGACGTTAACGAAGAGTACTTCAAACGAATTGAAGCGATGGAATACACCATTGCTCACGATGACGGGCGCGACCTCACGGGTCTTGAGAAGGCAGACATCGTGATTTTAGGAATTTCGCGCACCTCCAAGACGCCACTTTCGATGTACCTCTCACACCAAGGATGGAAGGTTGCGAATATTCCGCTCATTCAAGGGTTTGAAATTCCAAAAGAAGTCTTCACCGTCGACCAGCGACGTGTGGTGGGACTCACGATCAACCCCGAGAATCTCGCGACAATCAGGCGCGCCAGGCTTGAGCGCTTGGGCCATGCTCACGGGGGCGAATACGCTGACCCCGAGAAGGTCAACTCCGAGATCGAGTTCGCAAACGAGCTTTATCGCAAGAACCGGCGCTGGCCTATTTTCAATGTCACCGGAAAAGCCTTGGAAGAAACAGCATCAGAGATTATTAAGCTTATGGCGGCCCGAAGGCTATCTCCTTTGGCTGCAATGGAAAACGTTCCCCCGGAACCCGAGAAAACCTAAACAGAGGGCAGAGACTATGGCACGCGGAAATCAGGTTTGGTATAACGGCAAAATTCTTCCCGTCGAAAACGCAAAGATCAGCCTTTTCACACACGGACTTCATTACGGCCTAGGTGCCTTTGAAGGCATCCGCGCTTATAAACAAAAACGTGGCGGCGGCGCGGTCTTCAGACTTCGCGAACATATGCAGCGCCTGCTTGAGAGCTGCAAGATCTTGGATCTGAAACTCCCCTACTCTCTTGATGATCTTTGCCGTGCGGCGACCGACACCTGCAAAGCCAACAAATTTGAAGAGTGCTACATTCGCCCCATTATTTTTTCGGCTGACGGCCCCTTAGGCGTACACCCCGGACCAAATCCCGTATCAGACGTTGCTATCCTCAATTGGGAGTGGGGCAGCTACCTGGGCGATAAAGGAATCAATGAAGGCGCTCGACTCAAAGTCTCAAGCTTCATCAGACCCCACGTGAACTCTTCGATGACCAAGGGCAAGATCACCGGCCAATACGTCAACGGCGTCATGGCCAAACGCGAAGCGGTGGCTGCAGGTTACGATGAAGCCTTGCTTCTGGATCCAGAAGGTTTCCTGACTGAAGGCAGTGGCGAAAACTTGTTCATGGTGAAGGAAGGAATTGTGAAAACCACTCCCCTTACCTCGATCCTCAACGGGATCACCCGTCAAACGGTGATTGAGCATCTCACCCGCCAAAACCACGTGATCAAAGAAGCGCGCTTCACTCGTGATGAGCTGTGGTGCGCAGACGAGATTTTTCTGACCGGAACGGCTGCCGAGATCACCCCGATTAAAGAGATCGATGGCCGCCCTATCGGCTTTGGTCCGGGCGCTGGAAAACCAGGACCGATCACGGCGAAACTCCAAAAAGAGTATCAGCAGATCGTGCGCGGGGAGTTCCCGGATTACTCCCTTCGTTGGCTGACTGCGATCGAATAGTACGAACGCCTGAAAGGCGGTCCCATGCGTATTGCTGCTGGAAAAGTCATCCTAGATTTTTACAACAACGACAACCTGTCCCTCAAACACCGCAAACTTGAAGAAGTGTGCACGGTCTTGCGCCGGAAATTTAATCTCTCGGCTCTTGAGATTGCGGACTTGGATGAGCTTGAGCGTTGCGTGATTGGGTTTGCAGCGGTGATTCCGGATACGTGGAAAGATCAAAGCGCACGCAGCTTCTTGGAAAAGGTCACTAACACGATTGATGAGACGTCGGTGGCGCGCGTGATGAGCGAGGATTGCGAGATTATTGAATTCTGAGGATCGCGGCTGCCAGTTTTTCGATCGGGATCATTTTCACTATAACGGCATCTCCATTCGTACTTTTATACTGCGCCTCCTCAACGCGATTCAGCGACAGGCAAACCAGCCAATTTTCACCGGCTGGGTAAAGCCTGCGAAACTCAAATAGGGCCGTTGGATCAAACTTGCGATGATTGGCTTTACATTCAATCGCAACGGGATCCCGCCCTTGACGTGGACACAAAACAAAATCTAATTCATGCCCCTGCTTAGTACGCCAATAGTGGACAATATCTTTTCGACCGAGCACCCCATGAACTTCGTTGAGAGTGAGATGCTCGAGCAGATCGCCGCGATCGGTGTCTCTAATCTTTTCGATCCCTTTAAAGGCGCAGACAAAGCCAGTATCAGGCCCATAAACCTTAGGTTGAGTCAAAATCTCTTGCGACTTCTTTTGGGTAAAGGGCCGAATAATGTGCGCAAAATGAACGATTTCAAGGGCAGCCAAATAGTTCATGATGGTTTGGCGGCTCACTTCACAAGAGGTGCCAAAAGCAGTGGCTTCAAATAGTGAGCCACTCTGAGCAAGAAGAAGCTGGCAGAACTTAAGAAATGAATGACGTTTTTCAATACGAAAAAGCTCAGAGACATCCTTGGCCCAAAACTGCTCCAACCAATCAAGTCGATCAGTCTCATCTTGATTCTTTTCAATCAAGAATCGGGGCAATCCCCCATAAAGCATGCGATCCTCAATCGATGACGAAAAATCCCCTAGTTCAGAAACAAGCACCGGCGTAAGCCAAAGATCAGTCTTTCGATCGGTAAGGGTATCGGAAAATTTTGCTTTAGCAGCAAGCGTCGATGATCCCGTAGCGATAACCTTGAGCTTAGGAAAATGATCAGCCGCCACTTTTAGAACTTCGGCGGGATTCTCAAGCTTATGAATTTCATCCAGCACAATGATTGAATCGCCAGGTCTGCGAGAGAAAAAGAACTCCGGATCCTGAAGCGATTCACGCACCCGCAGAAGTTCGCAGTCGTGATAATCAACAGGCTCCTTGAGGCCTGCAAGGGACTTAACGAGCGAAGTTTTTCCAACGCGCCGGACTCCGGAGAGCCAAAGCACCGATCTCTTCTTTAGGGCAAGATGGACACGGTCCATCCAAATGCGTCTAACCATACGCTATCATGATAGCGTTTAGTTTAACCAAACGCTATCTGATAATTATCCTTAGAACCGCATCACAACTCACGCAGAAAACAATACGATAGATATCATGCGGTTACGGCAATCGCCTGACTCGATACAGGCTCCCCGCTACTTCTTCTTCGCTGACCCTTCTACCTTCTTCGAAACCGCATAGGTCGCCAAAAGAAGCACAAGCTCCGCCGTGAAGATTGAGATCAAGAAGGCCGCGCCGCCCGAACTAAATCCATAGCTGTGAAGTCCAACCGCCAGGATGTAATTCACTCCGAACCACGCCATGAGCACAAACATAAAACCAAACCCACCCATGAGCGTGAAGTTCAGGCCCTTAAACCAGCCGACATGGCGGCCGTGCAGGATGGCGATGTAAATCACAAGCGCGATCAAAGACCAGGTCTCCTTAGGATCCCAGCCCCAAAAACGGCCCCACGAGTAATCCGCCCAGATACCGCCCAAAATGATCCCCGCAGCCAAAAATACCGCGCCGATCTGCATCGAAAGACGAGCCACATAGTTCCAACGATCGATCGAGGCCGAGTCGCGGGTCCCAAAGAGATAACGGATCAAAACAAAATTACAGATGAACCAGCTCAACGCCAAGCAGGCATAGGACAAGGTGATCGTCGTCACGTGCGTGCTCAACCAAAAATTATCGCGCAAAACGGGAACAAGCGGTTGAATCGTGCTGTCGAGCATCGTCGAAGCAAAACTCATCATGAACAGACAAACCGAGTTACCGGCAAAGCCCACGGCCCAGATCCGCTTATCTTTAAGTTTAAGACCTAAGACGATACTGAGCGTGAATATCCCGAAGCCGCTCCACATCACGGTCTCGTACATGTTCGTCACAGGTGCGCGACCTGAGACCATCACCCGAAGAGCCATTCCGTAAATTTCGATGCCCATGAGTAGGATGAAACTCAAAGCAGCCCAAATGCTGAATTTAGGCAGATTCACCGCGAGAATCGAAAACAAGAACCCAGCCAGACAAATCAAAATTGCAAAAGAGAAGGGCTTGGTGCTTTCGTAAAGAGTCTCAAGCTTTAAAGATTTTGCTTCATCTTCTGTCACATGGGCACGGCTTGCCACCAAGGCCGTCTCAAGATCTGGGAGTCCGGCCAGCTTGCCCTGCAAGCCTTTGAGTTCGATCCACTGATGACTCTCTGTTAAAATCTTCCAATCCATTCCACTTTCGATGGAGCCTAACTTCTCCATACGGCCCAGGACGCTTCCGATGTCAGAGCCAAAGCCGGAACTTTCCTGCCCTTTTTGTTGCAAACCTTGAATCGCATTCACGAGCTTCTCGCGCGCGACTTGCGCGGCCTCGAGTGAAACGCTCTTGTCTTCATGGGTCAAACCTAAAAGCTCTAAGGTCTTCTCGTGATCCACTTTGAGATTGAGCGAGCATTTGTATTTTTGCGTGACTTCAGCTCGCTGATTGAAACTCAAATAGCAATAGAGCGCGGTGGCAGAAATCTCAGAGCAAGCCTTTGATGGAAAAAGAAACTTCTTGACGCGAGCGGCGTGAAGCTTAAGCGGGGTGACTCGGCCATCGGCCAATATCGGCTGATCTTCTAGAGCAGGATTCAGGCAAAAATCGGCAGCCCGCGCCGCGGATCCCGCTGAGCCCAAGACCGATAAGCCCAAGCTCAATGCGACAATAAAACGAAGTGTTGAGTTTCTCATGTTGATACCGTTCCTTTCGTGTTCTTTCCCTGATCAAACTTAACGTAGCCATAAATGACCAAGAAATGCAGAATTAAGCCCAAAACCATTACAAGAGAACCGCCGTACTTCACCGCACGCCCTGGATCGCGATTGATCGAGAGCACTGAAGAATATTGGCCCGAATTCTCGTCTTGAAAATAAGATGACTGATAAAAAGTATATCCCGCAGCTTTGAGCGGATTGTTCATGTAGATGTGAGCCATGTTGCCATCCGTGAGCGCGCCTTCAAGGCCCGGAACGGAGCCCTTGATTCGCACAAACGATTCGTAACTGGCAGGACGATCCGTTCCCGGCACCTGCTCCATCTTAAAATGATCCAGCATCATCTCAAACGGCAGCAGGACTTCAGATTGCCCCAATTGGGCGATCACGTGATTGCTCTGGAACTCGCCGCGTTCACGATTGGTGACCCAGAGGTCTTCGGTGCGACCGTCTTTTTCAAGACGCGCCAGGACCGCTTTGAAATTCTTGCCTTCTTCTTTACTCGGAGTCCCCTCTTCATAGGCCATCACGGGAGCCTGATCAACTTCTTGCCCCAGAAGTTCAACCTTCAACCCCATCCAAGGCAGTTCAATGCTCTTGCCTTCAAATTTCGCGAAGGTCCATTTCGATCCTTTTCCAAAGCCGATCCGAATCGTGCCTGAAGGATCACGCGCAAGAAACACGGTGTTTTTTCCACGAATAGCCGAAAGATCAACGAAGCGCCACTCTGAAGCATCATCTGCTTCCATGCTCTTGGTGATAGGGGCGGTAGAGAATTTCGGAAAGAAACTCATCATCTTATTATCGCCGTCTTTCCCCTGCACCTTGAACTCGAAGCCTTCGATATTGCCGCCACCCTCTTGCACATGAGCAGGCGAGAGCGTCGCCTCAGCGGTGCCGATTGAAAATTTCAGAGGAGCTTTCACTTCTGAAAAGCCCTTCGAAAAACCATTTGCGGTGTTGACCAAAACAAAATGAGACGAATCCGCACTGCCCGCTAACAGCTTCTCAAGCGTGGCAAGATAAGCAGGCTGCAAAACTTCCATGCGAAGGGGGCCCAAATCCCCACTCATCGGAACAGGAGTGCCCGGATGGTTTGCCAGCGAAATCTGCTGTTGAAACTTGTCGTTCTTGATCAGCCAATCCGAAATCCAAAACCCAGGCGCCGGGCGAAAAGTGTGCCCCTCTTTGGCAAAGGGTAAAAACTTGACGAGCTTCACTTGGCTCTTATCGGCAAAAAATGCGACCTGATCCAAATCCACTGGATTCACTGAAGACGGCATGCGAAAAGACTGCTCGTCTTTTCCATCCGAGAGATAGAATACATCTTCATTAAGCCGCACGTTGGAGCGATATTCGCCGGGCGGCAAAATGATGGAGCCGTCGATACCCAAGTAACGGGTAAGCAAGGCGCCCGTGAGCAGCAGCACGAAGGAGAGGTGAATAAGATAAAAACCGATCAATCTTTTCTTAAGCGGAATGCGATCCAAGACCGCAAAAATAATGCTCATCGAGAGCGCGCCTTCAATCGCGTAAAACCACCAGGTATAATAAACGGCTTTGCCGACATACTCCGTGCCGTAAATGCTCTCGGCAAAAGTTCCGTAGACCATCGCAGCGACGAAGGAAAACAGCGCAATGATCGCGAATTTTACGGACGCGAAAAAACGAAAATACTTGTTTCGAGTAAATGGGAGTCGTTGTTTAAACATAAGTGGTTTCACCTTAGCGCAGCATTCTTCTTTTTAAAAGGTTAAACCCCGAGGGCTGAGTACACAATTATTTTAAAAATCATGAAGATAAACACACTGAGATTAAAATGAAATTAAAATTATCGCCGGGATCGACATGGTCTTGAAGGCGTCTAAAGTGGCCTAATACGCCCTCAAGAGCGCAGCGGTTCTACAGATGGGGATTAGTACATTATAATGCACTAAAGTTGACGCAATTGAGCATTATAGTGTACAATTGCTACAGGCGGAGCACTCATGCAAACATCAAAACTAATCCTCGAAGCAAGCTTGGAACTCAAGGAAGTTGGCCGACTCCTTAGTGAAGCTCGAAAACGGCGAACTTTGTCGATTTCAAAATTGGCTGATCGGATCGGGGTTGATCGCCGCACCTTGAGCCAGCTCGAAAAGGGCAGTCCTACGGTCTCATTAGGAATCTTCTTTCAAGTTCTGAGCGCCCTACAACTTCTCCGTGGGCTGAGTGAAGCTCTCAAGCCTGAAAATGATATCGAGGCGATTTCTGCGGCAGTTCGCAGAGCTCGCCGACGTCAGCCCCCCTTAAAGAAAATCAGCGACAAGAAGGTGAACTTCTAATGATCCAAGAACTCTTCGTTTACGTCTATTTGGATTCTGAGGGCTGGGTGCCTGCAGGCTTACTTCAATATGAGGAAACCGGTCGATTTTCATCGAGCAGTTTTCGGTACGGGGTCAAGTACCTCGATCGTCCAAACAGGATTGCGATTGACCCAGAACAACTCCCACTCCAAAACCGGACTTTCACCACTCCCGAGGGATTTAGTCTCTTCAACGGAATTCGTGACGCCGGTCCCGACAAGTGGGGCCGTTACTTACTCGACAAAAGATTCTCCCGTTCTCTTACTGAACTCGAGTACGTTGCCGCAACTGGGCCAAACCGGGGAGGTGCATTAGCATTCTCTGATGACCCATCAACCGGACCCAAGATATACACACCCACGGGATTCGAAAACTTGCTCGAAAAACGCCTTGATCTCGACCTTTGCGCTGGGGCAATCAAAGATCTCGAAGTGACCAACGAAACAATTAGGCTCAAAGAATACCTGCAATACGGTCCGTCTCTGGGGGGCGCACGCCCTAAGGCAACCGTCTTTTTAAACGGGAAACCTTATCTCGCCAAATTTTCACTTTCACTCGACAGCAGAAACGAACCCCTGGTTGAATTCGCGACCATGACTCTTGCTCAGAAATGTGGATTGCGAGTTCCCGCTTTAAAACTAGTTAAAGCCGCCGGCCGCACGGTCTACTTGATTGAGCGCTTTGACCGCAGGCCCGATGAAACGCCGATACCCTTTATTTCAGGTCTGACCTTAACGGGGTCGCACGAAAGCGACTACTCATCCTGGAGCTATCACAGCTTAGTCGATGCGATCATGAAGTATTCGAGCCAAGTCGAGCTCGACCTCCGCGAACTCTTTCAACGAATGATTTTTAATATCATAGTTTACAATAACGATGATCATTTGCGGAACTTTGGTTTCCTAAACACAGGTCCAGACCATTGGAACCTTTCCCCGCTTTACGATGTTGTTCCTGCTCAAGTGAATTCGCAAAGTTATTCTTTGGCTATGACCGTAGGAACCGAGGGAAAGAAAGCCTCTATCTCTAACGCGCTTTCGCTTTGCGAGCGTTTTCGACTCACTCCCGATGAAGCGAATCTGCTGATAAGTCGAATGAAGAAAGTGACAAGTTCCTGGCGGGATTGTTTCAAGAAAGTTGGATTAAAGGATAACGAACTAAAGGCCCTTGAAAACAGTTTTGCGGATAAGGAATGAATTTTACCGTCACTGTAAAATCAATGATCCAATACGGAATTTGACAGTCACAGCGTTTTTCGTTATCCTATCAACATGCCCCACTTTCGACACCGGCATGCCTTGCCTCTTTTTGAGAACCACCTCCAATTCAGCCCTTTGGTAGGAGTGTTCGGTCACCGACAGGTCGGCAAGACGAGTGCCAAATGTGCCCCCCCTTGTTTCCTGCCCTTAAAGAGTGGGTGCGCAAGCATCCCAAACCTGGACAATTTGTATTGACCGGATCCGTGCGCTTCTCGAGCCGCAAAGCGATTCGTGAGTCCTTGACCGGGCGTCTGGTAGGCTTGGAACTTTATCCACTCGTTCTTACGGAACTACTGGAGCGCAAACTCCCTGGCACACTCCCCTCTATAATGAAGGCCGACACGTTTGATCACGCCTTGCTTCAAGCTTTGCCAAAGCCAAGCCGCACAGAACAGGCCACGTGGGAGAAGTACTTAGAGCAAGGGGGGCTACCACGACTCGCGTTGACCCGTGATCCCCGTCATCGACTTGATCTGCTGGATTCAATCCTCAAGCTCATCTTAGATCGCGACCTCCGTATGGTGATCGAAACCCACCTCTCTCTTGAGACATTGCTTAAGTTTTTGCGCTACATTGCGACCCAGGCTTGGGAACCTTTCAACTATTCTGAAGCCAAACGCATTTTAGGACTCAATGAAGTGACCCAGAAGAAGCTGCTCTTTGGACTTGAATCGATTTTTCTCGTGCGAAGAATCTCGATACAGGGGAAAAGGGCTACAACTTTTTTACTAGAAGACCAACTTGAGGAGTTCACACTCTCTAATCAGACATTATCATTATCGCGCCAAATCTACGGGGCCCTCTATCGCAATCTGCGCGCACAGCTGGGTTACCGCTCCGGAACCCTATTTGAGTGTTTTTCTTATCGCCTTAGAAGCGGGGCATGGGTCCCCCTCGTTTTTCGAGCAAACGGCAAAGAGATTGGCTTTGTGGTCATCGAGGAGGAAACCCCCAATATTGGCCAGATGCGCTCCGCCAGTCGGTTCTTAAGGGACTTTCCGAGCGGAAAAGTGGTTTTTGTACGGCCGCAAGTTTCTGCACCTGAGATTATCGAAGCACGCATTGTGAGCTGCTCAGCGGCGTCGCTAGTGACTTAAGCGCATAGCATTTGTGTTCTTTGCCCCGCTTTCGTACAATCATTGAGGAAACCGCTACGTTCGGAAAGCTGTCTAGGAGGAACCACATGAAGAGAACCAAAGACAAAATCGTTAGCGATGTACGCCAAGCGCGCGAAGAAGTGTGGAAAGATTATCAACGTGATCCCACTGCTTTCAATCAACAATCAGAGGAGATCCGAAAACGGCTTCACTTGAAGCGATCAAAGTTAAAACCAGTGGCGACAACTTTACAGGAAATCAGGGAACGTAAACTCCGCAAGAAAATCGCTTGAGGTAGCGCGTGGGGTAGCTTTGGAATTTTGTAAATTTTCTGCAGTCTAACCCGTGCGGTCTTCACTGCAACGCCACACAAGGAATGCCATGGTAAGTTTCTTGGCGGCTAACGAACTCCATTTTGAGTCCCAATTTAGAATATCAATCTCTAAATTGCGACAATAAGCCTCTCAAGTCAGCGTTTAAAAAACTGCTCAAGCGACATCGCCTCTGACTTAGGGCGGACAAGGTTGATATCGGGCGTAATCAACCACCCTTTTCCGAATGCCCTTTCGAGAACTTGAAAATCCCAATCCGAAATCGACCGCTGATCCTTTACCTCCACGGGAAACAGCAGTTTTCGGCTCTTATCGACCACAAGGTAGTCCAGCTCGTTTCCCCCAGAACTCTTCCAAGTAAAGACGCTACGAGGAGCGGAGAGCCCCCCCCCTGTTCCACCAAGGATTATCGTTAGTTAGGTCCATTTATCAATTATAACTACAGGACTAGTCAAATTGCCGGGCATTTTAACTAGGGCAACGTCGCTTGTCACTTCTCAAACTTAAGAACTTGGCCGACTCAAATGTCCTCATCGCCCGATTCTTTATATGCGCTGTCGTGATCCGGGTGGAGCGAAATAAACCGCATATACACCCCATCGCGAGTCACCCGCGCTCGAAACTTATCGGTCACACGAATGGAGGCCACCACACTCCCTGTGGCGGTCCTTTGGTCTAGCACTTCCCAGTTCAGTCCTCGCTTTTGGCTTTTGGATGAGGTTGCAAGGACCTGCGCCCATGTCATCTTTTGAATCTTTTCAACGCAAGCCCGAACCTCAGTGAGTTGGACAAGCTCCAGCTCTGCGAAGTCGTCTTGAATACGCGGAAACTCCAGATCAACCTGGACCAGTTCGTGATGGGTCGAACCTCGCTCAGGTTCGTTTTTTTGCTTTGTCACCGGATCGCTTCTCTAGTCGGTTAAACAGAGCATCTGTATCGGTTGATTTGGGTGGACTTTTGGTGCTCCACTTATTGAAATCATGGAGCGCTTCTTGGGCCGTCGGTGAGAAAAATGTCGCTTGGTGCTCTGGTACAAAAAAACCGGCAACAATTTTGAGTTCAGTATCGCTTACTTCTTCAAGGCGTATTTCGCGACCGGCCCATTTTTTCCCGATGCTAATTTGCCCATTCGCAGCCACGCGAATCAGTCTTGCAGATGATGGAGGCATATGAGTAATCTCCTAAATACATAATATAGGATTTTACATATTTATGCAAATCGCATTTCATGCGGCTTGTGCCTTCTCAAACTTAAGAATTTGACTTCTCAAGTTTGAGAAGCTACCATAAGTTATGGATACCTTTTGGGAAATTAATGGATGGGAAGCTGAAGATAAGCATCTTGGCGCCCTAGATCGCGCCGCTTTTCGCCGCACCTTTCCCGTCATCAAACCTAGCCCAGGATTGCAAAGTATTCGTGGTCCACGCCAAATCGGAAAAAGCTCATGGCTCAAAACCGTCCTGAGCCAGCAAGTTAAAGCCGGAAAAAAATGCTTCTTCTACAGCTGCAAAGAGCTTCGCGACTTCAAGGAGCTTTCGGAACTCCTCGCCCCCCTTCGCAGCCATGATGTCATCTTGCTAGACGAGATCAGTTTCGTCTCAGAGTGGGATCGGGCCATCAAACACATGATCGATTCGGGCTTCAAGGGGAGTTTAATAGTGACAGGCTCGAATGCCTTTGATTTGAGACAGGGTCTCGATCGCATGCCGGGACGCTGGGCGCAAGAAGGTGGCGTTGGCGGGGGCACTGGAGAGCATCTTCTTTTACCCATGGAGTTTGATGAATGGATGTCCATGCGACAGCAAGCGGGCTGGAAGACTTCCGACAGTCTGGTAGAGAATCTTACGGCCTTCTTCAAAATCGGGGGATTTCCCACATGCCTCGCCGAAGCCGGACCCCAGCTGAAAAATCCTGTGGAATCTAAAACGACCTATCACCGCTGGCTAGTCGGCGACGTGCGCCGCAAGAATCGGCAGGAGATTTTTCTTCGCGAACTTCTAGGTCAGCTTGCACTCACATCAGGCAGTACGATCAGCTTGCAAACACTCGCTCAGAAGACTCAAATGATGTCTTATCATACCGCCCAGGAGTACATCACCATTCTCGAGGATTGTTTTGCGCTGCGAACGCTCTACTGCATGGATCCCGAAACAGGTACGATTCGATTCAAAAAAGAAAAGAAGTTCTACTTCACCGATCCGATCCTCTATTGGATTGCGCTAGATTGGGCCGGGCATCCCACCCCCGAAACATGGCCCGAAAAGATGGCTGAGCAAGTTGCTCATGAGTTTCTCGCCAGACGGGCCAAGCGCTTAGGCTACTACTCTTCACCCAAGGGCGAGGTCGATTTTTTTGACCCGAAACGCTGGGCCATCGAAGTGAAGTGGGCCCCTGTTCCTCGCAATATCTCGCGCGCCTATTTTGACCTTCTCATCCCACGCAAGGTGGTGTGGTCTCAGTCAAACTTTTTGAGTGAGCTACCTGATACGCTGTAGGAACGCAACAAACCCGCCCCCCCAGAAGCACAAAGGGCCCCTTGGTTTCCCAAGGAGCCCCTCGCGTTTACTTATTTTTGGAATAAAATTTTAGAAGCTATACGAAGCTGTGATCACAGCCGTATGTGCTTTAAAATTATTGTCGTTGCCAACACCGGTCACTAACAAATCCGGAATCGACGCGCTACTTGCAGCCGGTACCGTCTTTGCTTGAGATTGGTTCACGTTATAATAGCCATCAAAGAACGTATCGTTATACGTTCTCCACTGGTACGTGTACCCAAGCGATGCACTCAGATTCGACGTGATTTCATACTTGGTCGAAATCCGAAATGCTGTCTCAAGATAATTATCCCAGTTTTCGATGTTTTCGCGAGGCACATACACCACTGCACCTGTAGAAGTGGTATACGAAACACCCTGAGTACTCGCGGTGTTTAGAGCGATATTACCCTTGTTCTTAGCCTGCTGCCAACCAAAGCCCACAGACAGTTTCTTCTCAATGACTGGAACCTCAAAACCAACGCCGTAATCATAAGTCAGAGCCGTTTCATCATAAGTGATCAAATGGCCGTTGACTTGATCATCAGCGGCATCTGCCGGAGCATTCATCCCCGTAAGAACTGCAGAACCGGCCTGTTTCGAAAGTCTGCGCAGGACGCTATTGGTAGCCCGAGTCCGACCCAAGAACGTGTTGACCTTGAACCACCGAGGTAGATCATAAGTGACGTCTGCGAAGTAGCCGATCGTACGATCCTTCTGGCGTCCATACATGATGCCATCTGGATTGTAGATGCTGCTCTGATAGGTCGTTTCAAAGCCGACTTCCAAATGCTCAATCGGAGTTAAATCAAACCCAGCAGATGCCCGCTCCTGCTTCTTTGCCGTAACATCTGTGGCACGATAATAATTTGTGCCAACAGTTTTAGCTTCCCACTCCGCTGAACGTCCCAACTTCTGGTAACGCACATTGAAGTCGATAAAGTCAAAATAACTGTTTCGAGCCTGAACAAACCAGGTATTATCAATGTTTCTCACACCGTCATCGCGCTCGCGGTGAATGCGAAGAAACTCATAACCAGCTCCGACTCTCGTCGCAAACGACAACCGATATCCAGCCTCAGCACCTGCAATGCTCTTATTGTAGGTATAAAGCTCGTTTAGGTAACCCGTGTAGGTACCCGCAGTAGGCTTTGTTCGGGTTCCTGAGGGATAAGTCACTTCAGTCGACTTATTATACTTCCTCAGGTAGTTTGCATAAAGCTTCGTATCCAGATCAGCAACCGGATTCGAAGTCAACGCCAACCCCGCCGCAGCATACGACACATCTCCGACAAAAGTATCCGCACTTGCATTGAGAGTATCCGTCACAGATGCTCCACCGTACCGAGAATCGCCGTATGGCGTCGCGGTACCAGCGGTCGTTGCCTTCGTATGAGTCCATGTCGCTGGAAGCGCACATGAATTTGTGAGTTTCGAGTAATTCACTTTCCCAACCAACATCGACTCCAAAGGCAAGTTCTTGTAATTCGCCTGTAGACCGATCTTCTTATACGCGTTATTTGGCGCATTCGAAATCGTTTCAGGACTGTCTACTGCAGTGGCGTATGGATTCCTAAAAGTCATCCATTGATTGGCGTTTGAGAAGTTGCTCATAGAGCCGTCCACATTCACTGCCCAATCATTGCCACGATAACCCACACCTGCATTAAAGTTATTGGTCGTATAATCTACAGGCTCAGGAATTTCTACACCCTGAGTCGAAGCAATACCACCATTCACACCGATGACCTTGATGCCGCTGTCTTTGACCTGATTGAAACCAAGATCAAGTGAATACGGCGCATCGGAAAAGTATGAAGCTTCAACTCCATACTTTTTCTTGGTCGTCGTGTAATCAAACTTCGTCGTCCAAGAATCCGCATTGGTGGTATCTACAACTGCCGCATCATAAGTCAAAACCCCTGTGCCCACACCCGAAAACAGCGTCGTGTTGTTTACAGAAGACTTGTGATAGATGCTATCGAAAAACACGTTGTACTTAAACATCCCGTATTTTCCACCACTTAAGCTATAAGACTGATCCTTGAGCGCAATCCGGCTTGCATCGAAATCAAGATGATAACCATCTTTTTCGGTGCCGACCGATGCCCCTGCCAAGACGCTCTTGCGAACATCCTCGTAAGGTCTAAACTTTGAACTCTTGGTTTCCGCCCCATTTGAGAGTTGAACCCCCAAATCAGCGTTTCCCGAAAGATCAAAATCACCTAATTTAAGTGCTGCCATCCCAAGCGTCGTTTGTAAAAACAACGGCGCCGCAATCATTACGTGTCGTATTTTTATGTTCATTTTATCGCTCCTCTTATCGAACAAGATATTTACCGGAGGTGTACTCTCCGTTGTTTTGAGCGTCATGCGGAGCCATACTGCCATGAATATGATTATGGCAGTTCAAGCAAGCGCGACCAAAAACCTGTTTAAACCGTGTCGGCTTACCAAATGCTTGGTTACCGTCAGGGTTTGCTCCAGCGCCATGTGCTCCGCTGTGACAATTCTCACAAAGCTGCGGTGCACGTGCGGTCAACAACTTAGCGTGCTGACTGCCGTGAGGCGTGTGACAAGCGAGACAATTCTCCTCAACCGGAGAATGTTCCCATAAGAATGGACCGCGCTTATCAGCGTGGCACTTGTAGCAAAGCTGATTGACGTTATCGGCTTTGAGCATACCGTGAGTAGGTGATCCGTGCGGATTGTGACAATCAGCGCAGGAGACCTTACCTTCGATCACAGGGTGATGCGAACTCTTGTTCAACTGTGACTTGATGTCTTTGTGACAAGCAAGGCAAGTTTCAGCTTTAGGCTTTTCAGCCATTTTGCCACCATGCGTTTGGTGACAAGAAGCGCAGGAAACGCCGTTTTGCTTATGTTTACCCATCGTCCAGAATTGCAGAGCCTTCATCGTTGCGTGACAGGTCAAGCATTGCTTGGATTGAGCTTCAGCACTTTGAGCGGATTTTTTAGCGAAGCTAATAATCGTTTCTTTGCCGCCGCCTGCTTTAATATGAGCATCGGTTGCGCCGTGACATGCTTCACAGCTGTGGCTATCGCCCCAACTCTTTGCATGATGGCTGCCTTGAAAGGACGTAACTTGTCCTTCATGACATTCTTTACACTTCATTTCTGCGGCCACTGCCGATTGTCCGAGGAGTAAAAACCCCACAGCCAATACGGGCAGAAGACCTTTTCTCACGATACTGTTGATCATGTTTGGTATCCCCCTACCTACGTTAAGAAATTTCACTCACCCTTTTATACTGAGTCTCACTCTTTCCTGAGTTCCATGAAAACACACACATCTGCGCAAAACCCTATAAAACAAGGGCAATACGCAACATAAAAGTGGTAATTATGGGAAACAAGAAAGAGTAAGACGCAGGTCAAAGAGCGAATGCTTAAAATAAAACCTTGTACTAATGTAAAGAAGTCTACTTGAGCTGTTTGGCATGCGCAAACGAATTATGACATTACCGTGACAATTGGGGATGCGGCGCACCAAGGGCGTATGCTTTATGGCGTGAACAGTGGGCCTGGCGCCATTTTTTTGATGGAACAATAACCCCTATATCTATGATAAAGTAACCGAAGATGTAAGTGGAGGCCGATAATGAAACGAAAAATTGCAGCGGTGATCACGGACATTTTAGGTGATCGAGTTATCATCGGTGAGGACGAACTCCAAATTCACCTGAAAAAACACTTTATCGGAATTCCAAGAGACATGATTTTGGAACTCATTGAGCGCATCTTGTAGGATCCTTCAATTGTATACGAGGAAGTCAAGACTCACACCTATCACTTGTTTTATCGCCTTGAAACCGGGCGTTTCGTCGTAGTGATTATAAAAAAACAAGTTGAAGGAACTTTCTTTTCGGCTATTTACTCCACGGGAGAAGCCATTCGAAATAAACACAGAAAACTAAGACGGGTGAAGATATGAAAAAAGCGAGCTCCACATTTTTTAAGCCCATAGGCGGATCTGCACCTTTATCCATTTACTTCTATGAATCGGGCAGTCTGGGTGATGCTGTAGAAGCTAATAACGAGATTGGAGTGGGCTGGTTTTCACCTAACGGTGAGATCCTTGCCGTTCAATTTGATGACGTTGAAGAAGCAAAAGACCATCAAATACTCCAGTTTGATCGCTACCGAGTTGAAGTTTCAGTAAACAAAGGGCGAATTTCCCATAAACTCGAAGGAATAAGGGGACGGACTCGGAAAAAGAAAGCAGCTTGACCCGATGCCAGATGAGCCGCACAGCAAGGCAACGTTAAATTGCAGACCTCCTAATTTAACGTTATACTCATAAAGTTAAATGACTCGCGATCTCACCAGGGAGCGTCGTTTGGATTGGTCCTTTGGGGAGACCTGGAAACAATTGAACTCGGGGACGCAGGCATGGGATTGCCCCTTGCCGTACGAATGGCGCTAGGACATTCTCATTTTGAAGCCATTCACCCATTTTCAGACGGTAATGGCCGCGTAGGAAGAATGCTTTTGGCGCTGCAAATGTCTTGCTCAGGAAAACTCCCGGGCCTCTGGCTCAAAAGAGGAACGTTCCGAGAGAATTCAGCTTCGGCACGAGCCCTCACCTGGTTATTGTCAAACCCCATCTTTACCGCCAAACAATTGAGCCAAGAACTTGCCGTCAGCCCTCCCGCTGCAAATCGCGCAATCGAACAACTTCGATCAAGAAAAATTGTGCGTGAGCGAACGGGAAGACAATCCAGCCGAGTCTTTGCTGCAGAAGAAGTCATCGAGCTTCTATCTCGGCGATTCGGTGACGACCCGGAACTGGCGCTTCAACGGGCGCAGGATCTGCTCTCGGACACGAGAGACACTTAAAGCATCACCATAACTTCTCAGGGTGCGAAGTTACACCCCCACCCTAGCCTAGGGTAGCCACTTAACTTCGCCCTTTGAGAAGTCCAGTAGATAGGGCTTATCAATCTTCCGACCTCACCCCGGATTATGCGGTAAAATTCGGGGCACACTCAACCAACCCCTAAAAACACTAAGCCGCTTTCGCCAAACTCCCCAAGCCTGCGACTTTATCCCGCAGCACATCCGCTGAGAATGGTTTCGAGAGATACTCCGTCGCACCTGCGGCCAGCGCCTCAACCTTTCGGTCATCGTCCGTTTCAGCCGTCAGCATGAAAAAGGGCAAGTCTTTATACTTCGTATCCGCACGAACCTTTTTCAAGAACTCCAGCCCCGTACAAACCGGCATCATCCAATCACACACAATCAGTCCCACAGGCCTGTCCGATTGCGTGAGCACTTCCCACGCTTTTTCGCCGTTCGCGGCTTCAATCACGTCTTGATAGCCCGCTCCCCGAATCATGACAGACATGATTTTCCGGAGAGACAAAGAATCATCAACTACTAATATACGAGTTGTCGTTTCAAGCATAAATCAAGCCGCCTTTCCGGGGACCACTGGAGCAGCTGGAGCCGCCAAAGGTTTCTTTTCTTGCACACCTGAATTGCTAATGACTTCGACATGGAAAATCCCAGCCTTCGTTTCAAACGGGAGCACGACGCACGCCCCTCCGCCAAAGTGTTTAATCTTATGATCCTTCCCCCACACGCAGGATGGGATCGCTTGCTGAATCTGATAACCCAAGGGATTGAGCACCATCTTCGCTTGTCCAAGAATCATGTTTGAAAGCTCACCGGCCAAATCGACGATCTCGGACGTGATCTCCGTATAAGGTTGACCGAACATATTCGTGGCTAGAACCAAAAAAAGTGACGAAGGAAAACTAATCGCAAGCGTGCCATTGAACGTCTCGGCGGTCAGTCCGATAATACCACTGATATCCCCTAAAAGTGGTGGATCGGTAGGCTTCTTAATAAAGGGTTTTTGAGCCGTCGCCTCCAAAAAACACTGCACTTTAAGCACCTTTTGGGTGGCTGCCAAAAACGGGTTGATAAAATTAACATCAAACTCCTTGGACTTCACCAGGCCAAACTCCACCAAAGCGCCTCGCAAACTCATCTTCCAAGGTAAGATCCTGTCCAAACCGTTGCGCTTGATCGCCTCTTGAATCTTATCGTTCGCATGCACGAGACACAACTTACCATTGAGATCCTTCACTCGCTTGTAAAGCTGTGCAAGGGTCCGCAAGAAAACCGTATCAATGTCGCCACATTCACTACACTGAACGACGACAAATTTGAGATTGCCTGCCGCCAAGTGTTTTTCGGCACCGGGCATGACCTTATCGGCTCCATCTCCATTGCACTCCCCTTTAAGGGTCAACACCAAGTACTCAGTCTGCGGGGTAAATTCAAACGGCATTTTTTAACTCCTCCATCGATAGGACGGACTTTACGGCGTCCGTGATCTGCTGCTGCGAAAAGGGTTTCGTAAGATAGGCTTCGACATGATATTTCAAGCACGCTTCGACCTGCGCGGGATCTGTTTCAGCGGTCAACATGATCACTTTGGGAAGCTTCGAAAAGGCGGCGACGCTTCGAATCCGCTTCAGAAGCTCGTAGCCTGAAACTTCGGGCATCATCCAGTCCAGAATAATCACGTCAATGGGCTCCCCAAAAACCGCTTGCTCTTGAACCATCCGTTCGGCGAGATCCCCATTTTCCGCCGAATAAAAAACCGCGTCCGGAAAACCTTGCACGAGATAATTCTTGATGATCGTTCTGAGACTGCCCGAATCGTCTACAATCATTATACGTTTTTGCGTCATAATCTAAATATCCTCGGCAATGTGATTTTGAACAGTGTTCCCTTACCCGGCTCAGAGTCCACTTCGACTTTTCCACCCATATCCACAATCTTCTGCTTCACCGCTCCCAGGCCCACGCCCCGCCCCGAAACATCTGAGACTTCTTCACGCGTGGAGAGCCCATCAATGAATACCAATTCATAGACTTCTTTGACTTTGAGTTTTTCGAGTACTTCGCTTGCAATGAGACTCTTTTTGGCAACCGCGGCACGAAGGCCTTCCGCATTGATTCCGCCGCCATCGTCGGCGATTGTGGCCAATACATTTTCGTCACCGCTTCGCTCAATACTCAGTTTAATTAATCCCGCAGGATCTTTTCCGGCAGCCGTTCTCTTTTCGACGGTCTCAAGCCCATGGTCTACAGAGTTACGCAGGAGATGCAAAAGCCCAGCCTCCATACACTCCACCACTGCCTGGTCGATCTCAAGTCCCTCGTCACTCCGAAACTCAAGTCGCGCGGGTTTTCCCAACTGGTCACTGGTTTGACTTACCACGCGCTCTGAAAAGATCTTAAGACGAGAGGCGGGGACCACGCGCAAAGAGATGAAAAAATCCATGACCTCCATGGCGTCGTTATTCAAGCCCTCAACGATTTTCAAAAGATCATTAGGGAACGCTTCATCAAAAAACTCGCCCTTAAGCTGATTTGCAAAAGCGCTCAGCTTCACTTTGTGCATCATTATTTTTTTGAACTTCGCCTGCATTTCATTAAGTTTTTCATTCGACAATCGCGTACTGCTGGTAGACCGACTCACGACTCCCGAGGGCAAACCGCCGCCTTCAGAATGCTTTGCTTCACCTTTTGCGGTCTCCGCGGCAGGCGTAGGACCTGAACTCACCACCGGAGCAGGGGCGGCCCCAGCCATATTCCAACCCGCTGCCACGTTGGCCTTCACAAGCGCGATATCATCAAATAGTTTCTGAGGCGGAAGCTCTAAGAGCACCTTGGCTTTGATCTTTTCGCACTGCTCTTCGACGTAGGAAAATATGGCAAACAAAAGCTCTTTGGTTTGTGGGAGCGAAAATAAATTTCCGTTTCGAATGGCTGTCAACAATCCCTCAGCATGATGCATGAAGGCGCCGAGCGCCGGAAACTGAAGAGAATTCGCGCCCCCCTTCACGGTATGAAACGCGCGATAAATCTCCTTAACTCCCGATTCATCGAGTTGATCCACAAACCGATGGCACTCGGCAATCAAATCCAAGCCCTCTTCAGCATAGTCCTGATCAATTGGAAAAAGTGCCGAATATTCAAGTCCAAGCTCTTCTCGTTTTTTTAGTGCGGCCTGCAAAAGCTCAGCGGTCGCAGGTTTTCCGAGATATTCAAAGGCGCCCGCTTTTAACCCATTGGCTTTGTCTTCATCACTCGTTTCTGCGGTCAACATCACAACGGGGATGACATGAAACTTAGGATGCCTCTTGATCCAAGACAAAACATCCCACCCGTTCATCCCTGGCATATTCACGTCCGAAAAAATGATCCAAGGCAACTCTGAACAAGCCTCAAGCGCAGCAGTGATCTCAGCCCCTGACGTGAACCCCTTAAACTCGCAATCGGGGATGAGCTGTTTAAACACGCTCCCTGCCATTCGCGTGGCCGTAGAAGAATCGTCGACGTGAAAAATGAGCTTTCCCATACCAAGGATTTATCGGCAAACGGAGAACCAGACTTTATCGAATTAACTATTTATTTAAGCCACTGATTTTGATGATGAAAATAGCTCAATTATCCCCAAATCGGTACCGCGTCAGGCGGCCAGCGGGATTCGAACCAACTCCCCCTGCTTAACCCATTGAGCGATGTAGCTCCTCGAGGTCCGGGTGCCCAGATTCAGCCAAGCCATCACTTGGCCTGAAGTAAACTCCCGATCTCCCGCTCGGGTGGCAAGCGTCTTCAAAAGAGCCTGAAACCTCAACACAGAAGGAGGAGATCCCTTGGGCGTCGCAAAGCGCGAGGGGTTTGGAATTCGAATTCGAAGAGGCCCCGTGGCACGAAGGGCGACGAGTCGTCCCTTGACCTGAATTTTCAGCGGTAATTTTCTCGCCGCAATCCATTTGCGAAGACGAAAAAGGGCCTGCTTGATCTTCGTTTCCGACGAAGCGGATTCGAAGTAACCTCCCTGAAAGACATCTTCAAAAATCTCGACATAAGTAAGGCGCTGATAAAAATCCGAAGTCAGCGACAGCAAAACGCGATGAAAAAGGGTGCCGGGCTCTTCAAAATTAACAAGATCAAGGACGGCGACTTTACTCTTTTTCCGGCTGGCCATACCCCGAAAATCGCTATGCGGATTCTCCCAAAAAATCTCGGTGGATTTAACAGTAATCCGATCTTCGATCACCCGCCTCAGTCCCGGGATCGGACTCCCGTACCAGAGCCTCTCAAACGTGGCACTATCTCGGGCAAAATGCGCCCACAAATATTCGCAAAGCCTTGGCCGTTCCGTGAGTTCGCCATCGGCATAATATTGATCGCGAAGGGTTTCGAATTGTTTACGAACTCGCTCGCGCTCTTTTTTTTGAGAACTCTTAAGCTCCTTCAAATTCACCAGCAAATTGCAGAGTCGAAAATCTTTTTCAAAGATCGAGAAAGAGGCACTCTTCTGCCAAACCCTCATCTGCTCAAGCGAGGCTCTCGCCTCCCCCAGATTGTCTTCATAAATAAAACTCAAAATCCTCCAAAAAAGTGCATTCAATCCGCGCGCCGATTCATGCGAAGGAGAAGTGCGCTCCAATACATAATCAAAATCAGCTCGCGCCTTTCGCGGTGAATGTCCTTGAAGAAGGGTATTGGCTCCACCGATAATCCGCGCCATAGACTCCTGAGTCGGACTCAGCGGGTGAGCGGATCGCTCAAGAGCTCGGTGGACAGCTAATTGGGCTCGCTCCAACTCCCAGCGATTGCCATAGAGCGCCCCTAAAAATAATGAAGCCTCGGCTCCCAAACGAGGATCCGTAATCCCCTGGAGATACTGAAGCGCGACCTTCGTCGCCTTAAAACCAAAAAGACTCAGCGCAAACAGCAGCTGACTTTGTTGAGTGCGCGGCACAAAGGGTTCAACTTCTGCGCCTCGCTGAAAAGTGGGCGCCAGTATCGCAATCACCTCTCGATAATGCGTGAGCGACCAGGCTTGATATAAAAATCGCACCCGCAACTCCACGGGCACCCGAGTGGGCCGAGCCAAAAAAGGTTGAAGCAAATCCCGCGCGGCATTCAATTCGCCGCCAGATATTCTCAAATTGATTTCGTGGATAACAGCCCCAGAAAAGGGCTCAAGCTTCTTCACCGAAGCCTTATCCTCTTGCCTGATTGTGCTTATTCCAGACCGCAATAAGCTTTTCCTTGATTGTCGCAGGAGTAAAAGGCTTCAAAATATACTGACTCACTCCAGCCTGCGCCGCTTCGAGAATTTGATTCGGAAGCGCTTCAGCCGTGATCATCAAGAACGGGAGATTCATGAATTCCGGCACCGCTCTCACCATTCTCAAGAATTCGATTCCCGGCGTGTCTGGCATATTCCAATCAGAAATCACCAAATCCACGGGCAACAAACTATCGAACT
Organism: Oligoflexia bacterium; assembly: GCA_903881565.1. Taxonomy (GTDB): domain Bacteria; phylum Bdellovibrionota; class UBA1018; order UBA1018; family UBA1018; genus CAIRTR01. The sequence continues at coordinate 28,981 of CAIRTR010000115.1, forward strand.
GTTCGCGTAGGTTTCGAAATCCTTCTTTTCCATTTACCGCTTCAATAATGGGACCCCGATACCCCATCGAGCGCAGATGGGTCTTGATCAAGCTTCTCATGCTCTTTTGGTCATCGACGATGAGAATGCGAATCTGAGGATTAAACATACTCCAATAACTATAGACCTAAAACACGGTTGCGGAAATGAAGTTTTCGCCAAAAAGCGCTCTAGCGGCCCTTTTTGTTTTCCACCGGCTTCAAGCGGTCGTATTTTTTGAGCGTGTGGCACGCGGCAGTACAACCTCCGCCATTGGTATTTGGCTCATATTTCATCGGAATCTCGAATTCACGGTATACCGTCTTTGTCCGAATCAGTTTTGGCCCCTTGCTTGCGTGAAGCTCATGACAAACGCGACAACTGCGGCCGCCCCACTTCTTGGCTTGCCTGATATGAAAAAAATGCATATTCCGTTTCCCATTTCGAAACCCCGTCTCTTCGCTGACCGTCTCCTTTGTAATCAGAGCGGCATCATGACAGCTAAAACAAAGCGCGAACTCTTTTTCATCAAAGGGGAGATAATTCTTATCAGTGAACTTCTCTTTCAAAAGCGTTCGATTAGCGCCTCCGTGCGGCTGATGACAGCCAAGACAATCCGTTACAGGAGGATGTTGATTTTCATTCTCTTTTAACAAGGTCTCCATGGCATCATGGCAGCCAAAACAAAGCTTCGGAACTTCGACTTTAAGCAGTTTTCCTTGGGCAGAGTGATGGGGATCGTGACAAGCCGTACACCCCGAATCCACCACAGCAGAATGGGGACTGACTGCCTTCTTGATTGTCTCGGCAATTCCGTCATGACACATCAAGCAGGTTTCATTTGCCTGAGGGAAACTCAGGGGCTTGAATACAGCGTGCCCGGTTGGCAACTTACTTTTCTTGGACTTTTCTGGGGACTTATCTGCGGATTTTTCGGGCTTTGCACCCTCATCCGCCACATGGCAGGTTTCGCATTCCCCCCCTTTTACGGGAGGATGCACGACCTTACCCACGGCAATGGAGCCGTGACACTTTGAAGTGGTACACGAGGGCTTCTCGCCTGCAGCAAAGGCCAACGAAGACGCCCCCACACCCAGCCCCATACTCAGAATGACGCTAATGACTTTAAGCATGACGCCAGAACTACGCCAGCCCAAGGATAGGGTAAAGAAAATAAATTGCAATTTACTGACACTCGGTGGATAAGAATTCCCAAAACTCAATTCGTTTTGTTTATCACCCATTGCTTGTGTACTCATTGCTTGTGTATACGACTCGCTTTTTTGGAGGCGCCAATGCATTTTCTCAAAATTTCTCTCCTCGTTATCACCACCCTTTCATTTTCGCTTTTTTCCCCTTCAGGCTTCGCATCTGAATCCAAAGGAGCACCTCACGCGGTAAGCGATGCGGTCAAAAATGAAAACTGCTTCAAATGCCACTTCGAATCCGAGAATGAAAAAGTCCACAATCCAGCGGCAATGACCAGTGAGGATGTTCACTCAGAAGCCGGGATCACCTGTTCCAACTGCCACGGTGGCAATCCTGCCGCGACTCAAGGCAGAGACGCTCACAAAGATACCTTTATCGCAAAACCAACCCCCGATTCCGTTTCAAAGCTCTGCGGAAAATGCCATGAAAAACCACTGGCGAGCTGGCTGACCGGTCCCCATGGTCGAGTCTCCAAGCAACCCCGACAACCCAATTGCGTGACCTGCCATGGAGCCCACGGAGTGGCCCGTGCCTCCGTTGAACTCATTGGAGATCCCCTTTGCTCAAGCTGCCATCCGATTGCGCAAGCACGCCGAATTTATAAAGCACTTTACGATGCTGAAATTTCGCTCAACGAGACTCACTCGCTCCTCTCTACCGCCAGCGACGCCACCAAAGAAAAACTCGGAAATTTTGATTCACTGATCAAGAGCACTCGGTCCAACCTTCGTGGACTTGCCCACGGCCTGGATCTTTTCGCCATCACAAGGCAGGCCTCAGAAGCCATCAAAGTTTCCGAAGAAACCAAAGCAAAGGCGCTCCCGAGATTAGGGGGCCTTAAGTGGGGAACATTCTTTCGCTGGGCGGGCATCATCGTCGGTGCTCTCTTCGCGCTTCTCGGAGTCATGTGGTCCGTGCGCTTTTTATGGCATAGACGCCATCACGTCCCGATGCCTAAGGGGCGGGATCTTAAAATCCTTCTCATCGCTGGCAGCATTCTCGGTTTGACGGGGATCGTGATCGCCTGGCGCGGCTTTCATTATATTGAGCATGATCCGAAATTCTGCACGTCCTGCCACACCATGGGTGCCGCTTTCGCATTGTGGGAAAAAAGTGCACACAAAAACGTAGAATGCCATGCCTGCCACAAAGCTGACATTGCCTCCAACCTTCATCAACTCTGGTTTTATACCACTCGCAGACCCGATGAAGTTTCCAAGCACGCGTTTGTCGACAAGGGCACTTGCTTAAGTTGCCACACCAAAGAAGGCAACAAATCCAAATGGAATCAAATCATGGAGACGGCAGGACACAAGTTCCATGTGAGCCAACGAAACATTGAGTGCATTCAATGCCACGCCGTGAGCGTCCACAAATTCCTCCCCCAAAAGGATCTCTGCGTGGGATGCCACAAAAAGACCACTCTATCGGCCGCAGGGAAAATGGCTGAAATGCACTGCCTGCAGTGCCACAATTTTACAGTGGCTGATGCGAAAAAGACACTGCGACCTGACCGCTCCGCTTGCCTCGAATGTCATGAGAGCATGCAGATTAAAAAAGAAGTCTTCCCGAAAAACGCTCCGATGCAATGGGCTTGCGGAGAATGTCACAAACCTCACAAGAAGCTCATCATTGGCAAGAGCGACTGTAAAGGATGCCACACAGACATCAAGAAAGGCATTCACAGCATCAGCTCGCATACCGAGTGCCTCGATTGCCACAAGCCGCATGGCTGGAAAGTCACAGATCGCAAAACGTGCGAAGCCTGCCACAGCGATCGCGAAAAACACAACCCCGGAATCGTCTGCGCCGAGTGCCACAACGCGAAGACGAAAGGGTTTTAGCCAAGTCTTTTAGAAATTTGGGATTCTAAAATAAGAAGGTTTGAAGATATTAAACCATTCCAATTATTGCCTTGCAAAGCAATAATCGGAATGGTTTAATTCTAAGTAACCATGCCCCATTCTCGTAAACGCCACGTTTTGCCGCTGTTTCTGAGCCGTCTAAAACTGTCTCGTGTTATAGCCGTCCAAGGGTGTCGGCAGTCCGGGAAGAGTTATTTTTCAAAAAAGATCCTAACTCAAGAGTTACCGGGGGCATTATACCGCACTTTTGACAATGCGGATGAATATCACCTCGCCCAAGACGCTCCGGATTCGTATTTAGCCCAATATACTCAATCGAAACCTCTCATTATTGATGAGGCCCAAAAATCAGCCTCAATATTTGATGCGGTAAAGTTTCGAGTCGATGAGAATCCAAGACCAGGTCAGTATGTCCTCCTAGGATCAACAGAGTTCAGTAAATTATTAAGAATCCGCGAAACCCTCACGGGAAGAATGAGCCGCATTCGGCTTTTTTCTATGAATTTGGCGGAAGCAAATGAAAAGCCACTCCTCCATACTCCGAAGGATGACCTCATTCACCTCTTCAAAGAAAAACCCAGATTTTCGAGAGAGATCCTCATACGGCATCTCGAACGTGGCGGTTTCCCCGGAATCTTTCACATTCGCGAGAAAGGCGCTTTTGAAGATCTGCTAAGAGATTGGATTGACCTAACTGTTTTTCGCGATCTGCACCAGTTCCCAAACATCAAAATTGATTCTTCTTTGGCGTTTGAGGTCCTTCAGCGCCTTGCCACACTTGAGGAACCCACTGCCGCCGAAGTTGCTAAGGCAACAAGACGAGACACCCGGGTCATTCAAAGAATCCTCAACCTCCTAGAAGTCCTCTTCGTGGTACATAAAATAGCACCGCTATCTTTAGGGACAGGAAAACCCCGCTATTTTCTCTGCGATGTTTCGCTCGTTTCGTATTTTCATGGAACTTTTGAGAGAAAATTGACTACCTGGTTAATTCACGAACAACTCTCTCAACGATCCTATTTAGATGATCGAGACCACCAGCTTTTTTATTACCGAACGACAAAAGGGAGCATCATTGATCTTGTCATTGTGAATGCGCGAACACAGAAGATCAAAACCGCCATAAAGACTCTCGGCAAAGAGCGCTTGGATCGAAGAGAGCTCGAAGTCTTAAAGGCCTTTAGCAAAAAGCTGAAGGGTGAAAATCCTAAGCTTATCCTTTTCGGCTCCACCCGATATCGCGAAAAAGAGTTTGAAATTTTTCCTTGGGAGTCGTTGGGATAGAAAAAAGCCCCGGATGAAAAACATCCGGGGCTCTTAAATTTTCGACTAGCGAAAGAAGCTAATTACTTAGCTTCGTGTTTCGCGTGGCAATCTACGCAAGCTTTTTTGCCTTTGAATTCTTTATCGCCAATCTTGCCTTCTTGTTTTGCCATACCATCAACCATGGCTTGAACCTTATCGCTGAATTTTTTGTCCTTTGGCGCGCCAACGTGGCAGGTTTTGCAATTCACTTTGCCAGCAGCATCTTTATCAAGACTTTCTTTGTACACTTTCATGATCGGCATATTTGCAAAAGCAAGACCGGAAACCAGCATCGACACAGCAGCGAGCAACATTATTTTTTTCATGGAGTAAACCCTTTCGTTAGTTATCAATTAATAGTTCAACACATGGAACTCGCGCGCGCTCTAGAACAACAAGTTCGAGCAAGGTCCGCTTACAACTCAAATTTTAAAGCTGAGTTCTTGTCGGTATCTTAATACTAAAGTTTAGGAAAATGTGAGACAAAATTTCACTTTCTCTTGTATTTTTCCCAAAGTTCTATAAAAGTTTTCCCTTCAACAACAAAAGAAGCTGGGAAACTCGGATAATGCTAATAAATCCATTGGTTTTTGTATTCATAGCCTTACTATCTTGCAATGCGCAGCAAGCGACAGCGGCAGATGACGCTGGGTTTTCCCCGGACGACGTTCAAACCCCGCTAGCGCCTCTTTCGGCGGGAATTTTCCCCTGCTCGAATTGCCATAGTGGGATGCCCGTCAACATGAAGCGACGTCAATTAAAAGACGAACATACCGGGATTGTTTTTGAGCACGACCCTGCCCATCGCTGGTGCATGGATTGCCACAATCCTTCAAACCGCGACAAGTTACGTCTAGCGAGTGGCGCGCTTGTGGATTTCTCAAAGTCTTATCTACTTTGTGGCCAATGCCACGGCCCTACTTTCCGTGATTGGAAATCGGGGATCCACGGGAAACGCACCGGAATGTGGAACGGCAAGAAACGCTATTATCTTTGCGTTCATTGCCACAACCCCCACTCACCTAAAGTTAAACAGCTCGTGCCGTTTCCGGCACCCCAGCCCCCTAAGGGCGAACCTTCTTTTCTCGGAGGAACTAAATAATGGATACGAAAATTCCTCCAAAGCCAGTCAGTCGGCGTAAGTTTCTGGAGTCAGCCGCAACTTTGACAGCGGCGATGGTACTTCCGGGCGTGATGGGCTGCACGACCGAGAATATTGACGAGTTCCTGCAAAAACACTTTGTAGAACTTTCTCCTGCGGAACTTGAAAAAGTCGTCAAGAGAATGCAAAAGCAAAATGAGAAAAAATACGGAAAAGCGGGCAGCATTGACGCCACCCCCGCGATACCCGGTGTTTTATTTGGCTATGGACTGGACATTTCTCGCTGCATCGGCTGCCGTCGCTGCGTTCATGCCTGCGTAAAGGAAAACAACCAAAGCCGCGATCCTGACATCCAGTGGATTCGCGTGCTCGAATTCAACAAGGAGAGTGGTATTGATTTCGCCGAAGCCGATCCTTACTACTGCACGACGGCAAGCCTGCATGACAAAGAGGCAAGCCACCATCTAGGAGAGAAAAAAGAAGGCGAAGCACATGGCAAGGCTGCGCCTGTTGCTGTTCCTTCTGCAGATGCTCCCATGAAACTTTCTCCGGTTCAAAAATCCATTCTTGAAAATCCGGATTCGCAGTATCCTTTATATCAAGTCGATGCGAACAAAGTGCCCGCGAGTGATCCGGCCTGCAAAGTTCCCAGACCCGGACACTTCTATGTGCCTGTCGCCTGTCAGCAATGTGAAAACCCTCCCTGCGTTAAGGTTTGCCCGGTTAAAGCAACATGGAAAGATCCCGATGGAATCGTGGTCATTGATTACAACTGGTGCATCGGCTGCCGCTACTGCATGGCCGCATGCCCCTACGGTGCACGTCATTTTAATTGGACCGAGCCGAAGCTTCCGGCTGAAGACTTCAATCCAGACACCCATTACCTAGGCAACCGTCCTCGCCCACGCGGCGTGGTCGAAAAATGCACGTTCTGCATTCAACGCACACGCAAGGGTCAGTATCCGGCTTGCGTCGAGATTTGTCCGGTCGGAGCCCGAAAATTTGGGAACCTTCTGGATCCGGCCAGCGAAATTCGCCAGATCATGGAGCGCAAGCGCGTTTTGATTCTAAAAAATGAATTAAATACAAAGCCGAAATTCTTCTACTTCTACGGGACCGCCACATGACAAATATCTTTGGTTTTATCAAATTCTGTTTGGGTTTATGGACTCGCGGTGGGCGTTATTATTGGGCCTGGGTTTCATTCTTGTGCCTCCTCATTATTTCGGGGGTATTGGCCTATTCAAACCAACTTGAATACGGCCTAGGTCTCACGAATATGCGGGATTCCATTTCCTGGGGATTCTATATCGGAAACTTCACGTTCCTGGTCGGCGTGGCTGCGGCTGCCGTCATGCTCGTCATCCCCGCTTACGTTTATCACTGGGAACCCATCAAAGAAGTGGCCCTGCTCGGTGAAATGCTTGCTGTCAGTGCGCTCGTCATGTGCATGCTCTTTGTAACCGTGGATATTGGCCGCCCTGATCGCATCACCCATTTGATGCCCTTCTTAGGGAGCCCGAATTTTCCTCGCTCCCTTCTCGCCTGGGACGTTTTGGTGCTAAACGTCTACTTCATTCTCAATCTTACGATTGTTGCTTACATATTATTCACCGGCTACACGGGACGACCTTACAAAAAGGCGATTCTCATTCCGTTGGTCCTTTTTTCGATCCCGGCCGCGATCTCAATTCACACGGTTACCGCGTTTTTATATAATGGTATTGCCGCCCGTCCTTATTGGAACGCCTCAATTTTGGCCCCTCGGTTTTTGGCCTCTGCCTTTTGCTCAGGGCCTGCCATTCTTTTGATGTTATTTCAAATCTTGCGCAAAGTTGCCGGTCTTCGGATTAAGGATACTGCCCTTGCGAAAATCGCCGAGTTAATGTCTTATGCGATGTTCATCAATCTCTTCCTGCTCGGCGCGGAAGTATTTAAAGAATACTATTCAAATACTGAACACCTGATCTACACCCAAGTTCTCTTCTTTGGCGTGGGCGATACTAAAGTCCACTACTTCATGTGGCCCGCTTTGATCGCAAGCATCGTCGCGTTTCTTCTTTTTCTTATTCCCAAAACCCGAAACAATCCGTTGACGATGAATATCGGCTGCGTCTTGATTTTCATTGGGGTTTACACCGAAAAAGGAATGGGACTCGTCATTCCAGGACTCACACCAGATACGCTCGGTGAAATCTATGTATACTCCCCTAGCCTTCTCGAATATCGCGTGGCCGCGGGGGTCTTTTCGGTGGGATTTCTGGTTTTCACTCTGCTCGTGAAACTCGCTATCCCTTACATGGAAAAAAGCCACGCTCATCACGCTGCCTAAATAAAAAAGCCGAGCCCGCGTTAGATTCAACAAAATTCGTTTCGTCCACGCAGATCTTTGTGTTAACAATAACACAATTCATTTTGAGTATCGGACAGGTGGAGGCCTTCATTGAAAACAGGTAAAATCCCGCAACAAGTAGTGGTTTTGAGTTTAATTTCCCTTGTCGTCATCGTCAGTTTTTTTACGATGCGATTTATTTTAACACCTAAATCGTTCGGCAAATATGGCCATTATCGCGCCGATGCCATCGATGACGTTAAAAATTTGCCCATCAGCTATGCAGGGGCAAAGGCTTGTGGCGATTGTCATGATGAGATCGTCAAACTAAAATCCAAAGGTTTTCACCGCGGAGTCTCCTGTGAAGTCTGTCACGGCCCCTCTGCTGGCCACACTGAAGATCCTACCTCCATCAAACCCGAGGCCCCAAGGCAACGTGAAGGCTGTCCTTTGTGCCATAACTACAGTCCTTCGAGGCCAACAGGGTTCCCACAGATTATTACTGCACAACACAATCCTGGAAAACCTTGCATGACCTGTCACAGGCCACATAATCCAGTGCCACCCGTGACCCCCAAAGACTGCAGCGCATGCCATCGAAGCATTTCGGCTCAAAAAATGGTTTCGAGACATGCCCCATTGGAATGCACGACGTGCCATAGCGTTCCTAAAGAGCACTTCAAGAATCCCCGTTTTGTCAGAGTCGAAAAACCAACGACTAACGAATTCTGCGGCAAATGCCATTCGAGCGATGCTAAAGCTCAAGCTAACCTTCCCCCCATTCCTCGAATTGACGTCGAGAAGCATGCGGGAAGATATTTATGCTGGGATTGCCACTACCCCCATTCTCCGGAGGCAAAATGAGTAACGACATCAAGAACAACGAAGAGACTAAAACCAACAAAGTCCTGGATCGCCGAGAATTCTTGGACTGGTGCCTCAAGGCCGTTCCCGCGGGACTAACCATGACTGCCTGTGGTTTTTCAGCAGGCGAGCTCAATGCGGATGAAGGGAAGAAACATCCTGCCGTTAACGAAAGCCAGGCAGAAGCCAACTACGCCATGGCGATTGACATAGCCAAGTGCATCGGATGCGGTCGCTGCGCCAACGCCTGCAAAAAAGAAAATAAAGTTCCTGACGGACCTCATACGGTTCGTACTTGGGTGGAGCGCTATGTGATCCCTCGCGAGGGTGAGACAATGGTGGATAGCCCAAATGCTGGGATTAATGGTTTCCCCGAACTTCCAGAAAACACCGATATCCTCAAGAGTTTCTTCGTTCCGAAGCTTTGCAACCATTGCTCGAACCCTCCTTGTGTTCAGGTTTGTCCGGTCGGCGCGACTTTTCAGACCAAGGATGGCGTAATTCTGGTTGACGAAAAATACTGTGTGGGTTGTCGCTACTGCGTGCAAGCCTGCCCCTATGGCGCGCGCTACATCCACCCTACTAAGAATGTCGCTGATAAGTGCACCTTTTGTTATCACCGCATTACCAAAGGACTCCTTCCTGCTTGCGTAGAAGTATGCCCCACCCAAGCCCGAATCTTTGGTGATCTGAAGAAGATCAGCAGTCCGATTCATCGATTCTTACGATTCCATCCCATTAAAGCACTCAAGCCCGAGCTCAACACTCGGCCTAAGGTATTTTATGCAAACGCCGACCAAGAGGTGAGATAACTCATGGAACCCGCCATTCAACAAGTTGTAGCTGCACTCGAACCCTTCACCGGATACATTTATCCCAATGAGTATTACCTGCAGTGGGAACTGCTCATTGTCCTCTATCCGTATCTCACGGGACTCGTAGCCGGAGCCTTTATCTTGGCCTCTCTCGAACGGGTTTTCCACGTGAAGGCCCTTCTTCCTGTTTACCGACTTGCACTGCTGAGCGCGCTTGCGTTTCTCATCGCAGCGCCGCTTCCGCTGATGTCGCACTTGGGACATCCAGAACGAGCCTGGGAGATGTTGGTGACCCCTCATACAACCTCAGCAATGGCAATGTTCGGTTTTGTCTATGCCTGGTACCTACTCGTGGTCCTGCTGCTTGAGATCTGGTTTGATTATCGCGTCGATATTATCAAGCTCTCCAATGAAAAAACGGGCTTCATGAAACTCGTTTATAAAGTCTTGACCTTGGGAACGACTGACGTTTCGCCAGAAGCGGTCAAATTTGATGACAAAGTCGGCAAATTCATCACCGTCGTCGGGATTCCTTCGGCTTTTATGCTCCACGGCTACGTGGGTTTCATCTTTGGATCTATTAAGGCCAACCCTTGGTGGAGTTCCGTTTTGATGCCGGTGGTGTTCCTTTTTTCAGCCATCGTTTCGGGCATGGCCATGGTGATGTTGATCTATATGGTTACTTCCTGGGTTCGCTGGAAAACCATCGACATGGCTTGCGTAAACAAGCTGGCTGAGTTTCTCATTTATGTGATGCTCGTGGACTTCACCCTTGAGTTCCTGGATTTTATTCATCGTCTCTATGAGTCTGAAGAATCCATTCAAATCCTCTCGCAACTGATCACGGATCGATTGTTTATCAGTTTGATCCTGCTGCAGGTATTGATGGGCGGCCTGGTTCCGCTGGTGGGATTGCTTGTAGCTCGCTTTGGAAAGTTTCCAGATGAGATGCGCAAAATGTTTTATTTCGTCTGCGGCGTCCTCATTCAAGTGGGAATCTTCAGTATGCGTTGGAACGTGGTAATCGGCGGCCAGATGTTCTCCAAGAGTCTCCGCGGTCTAACCGTCTACAAAGTTCATTTGTTAGGCTTAGAGGGATTGCTCATGGCAATCGTCCTGCTTGTCCTACCCTTGGTAGTTCTTGCAGTTCTATTGAAACTACTCCCTCCATGGCTCGCAGAAAAACAAGAGCAGAAGACTGCCTAGATTTTAGGCGCGAAATACTCAAGCACCTCTAAAATCTCACCTATTGAGACTGTGGCGGTGCCCCGTTTTCCGACTTCCACGGCGGCAGCAAGATTAGCCAAAATACAGGCTTCGTGGATCTGCGCCCCCGAGGCAAGGGCCAAAGATAGCACCGAAATCACGGTATCTCCCGCGCCGGAGACATCGTAAACTTCTTGCGCGAAGGTCGGGATGATTTGGCAGACTTTTGAGCCTGCCGTAAATATCGCCATTCCATCTTTTCCGCGCGTGATCACGACATGATGAGCCCCCGTCTGCTTCAAGATCCGCCCCCCCGCCGCACAAAGAGTTTGCTCGTCACTGATTTTTACGCCGCTGATCTGCTCGGCTTCTTTAGCATTGGGCGTGAGAACAGAGGCCCCCCCGTACATCGCGATCGGGGTCTTGGAGTTTGGATCCACCGCCACGATTTTTCCATGACGTTTAGCGAGAGCAAAAACTTCTTGAGCCAAGGACTTTTGAATCATGCCTTTCGCATAATCCTGGAGAATGACAACATCCGACACGCGAACGCGGTTGATAATCTGTTTACGGAGGGCTCGCTCAACACTCGGAGAAACCTGATGGGAGTTTTCGTAGTCGATTCTCAAAAGTTGCTGGCGATCACTCACCACACGCTCTTTCAAAACCGTACGACGGGTGGGATCGGAGACGAGATAGGACGATGAAATATGGCTTTTTCGAAGCAGATTCTTCAAATCCTGAGCGTTACGATCACGCCCCACCACACCCACCATCCATGCAGTTCCCTCTAGGGCTTGCACGTTGTCCGCGACGTTAGCCGCAAGCCCCAGTTTTAATTTTTCTTCTTGGACTAAGACAATGGGGATAGGCGCCTCGGGAGAAATTCGCTCCACCGTCCCCAACGTATAGCGATCCACCCCGACATCACCAATAACGAGCACGCGCTTTCCCGAAAAATCAGCCAGAATCGATTCAAGCTGAGCCCGATTCCACTGCGCAAAATCTAGGTTTTGAATTTTCCAATTCGACTTTTTTTTCATAAGTGATCCCGAACCTTCTTCACTACATCTTGAACTTTAATTAGATCCATACAAGGATAATGAGGGCACGCCCCGCCTAAACACTTCAACTCCTGCCCGCAGTCAACCTGGGGACTCAAAGCCACACCGGCTAAAGGCCCCCATCTTTTGACACTTTGTACCCGAATCGGAGGATAAAAACTCACGACAAACTTCCCCAGGGCGACTGCCAGATGCAGGGGCCCGGTACTGGGGGCAACCACTACCTTCATCGCGCTCAATAATCCTGCCAGAAAATCGAGTCCCTGAGAATCCGCCCCCCCATAAAAGACGACCCCGGTTACTCCAACAAGCGCTTGCTGATAGCGCCTTAGCAAATCGTCCTCCGCCGGACCAAAAGTCATGAGCACTCGCAACGCTGGATCACAAGCGAGTTCCCGAACTAATTCAACATAATGGGATTCGGGCCAATTCAACGCCGAGCCGCCCATTCCGGGGTGGACAGCAATCCAAGCCGGCGCGCCTTGAGCGCCCGTCTGCTCTTGCAACCAACTCTTCGCCCTTTGCACAACCTCGGATGAAACCGTAACGCTGGTTTTGAACTGCCCAGGCTTTGCACTGATCCCCAAACCCCGCAACAGCTCAAGATTGTAATCCGACTCATGCATCTTCACTTGAGATCGCCGCTGCCGGACCCCCCGATTAAAAAACAAATAGGAATGAAGTTTACTCAGCGGCCCCAAGCGAAGAGGCACTCGAGCGAAAAAAACAGCTGCCGCGATCGTGAGCGTCGTTTGCAAAACGACCGCAGTATCGAACCGGTGAGAGCGAAAATCTCGAATCAGATTAAAAAATCCAGACAATCCCTTGTGCCGACTATTCGGATCAAAAACGATAACTTCATCGACACGAGGCGACCCCTTAAGGAGTACCGCAATCTCGGCTCGCACAAAGATACTGAGATAGGCTTTAGGATAATGATGCCTAATTGCCTCAAAAACCGGGGTGGAAAGAAGAACATCGCCGAGACGATCAGGACGAATGACGAGGATTCGCTGAATGCCACCCAAATGTTCACCTAATTTTTCAGGAGACTCGCTCACGAACGAGCCCTTCCATTCGGCTCACAACCTCATCAAGTGTCAAGGTCGTTGTATCAATATCGATGGCATCCGGCGCACGCTTCAGAGGCGCAATGCTACGGGTGGTATCGCCATGATCACGCAGTTCGATCTGGCGCTTGACCTCTTCAAAAGAAGGCGCGTCTTTGCCACTGATCTCCAGCTCATAAAGCCTGCGCTTGGCGCGCTCTTCAACACTGGCCGTGAGAAAAAACTTCAGGTCTGCATCTGGGAAAACCACAGTGCCAATGTCACGGCCCTCTAATATGGTCCGGCCCACACAGCCCAGACGACGCTGTAAATCGAGCAATGCCGCTCGCACTTCAGGAATCGCGGAAATCCGCGACGACGCCATACTCACTTCAGGCGTCCGGATGAGAAGACTGACATCTCGCCCGTCGGCCAAAATCCGATTCTCGGGATCCGCGCCCACGATTCGGCGAAACTCAAATCGAGCCGAGCGTGCAATCTCAATCGCCGCAGCCGTCTCGAGGGCGGGAGTTTCCAGTTTCTTTTCCAAGGTCAATAAAGCCAAGGCGCGGTAGATAGCTCCGGTATCAACGTGGACGTATCCTAGGGCCTGAGCCAAACGCCTTGTGGCTGAGCTCTTGCCTGTACCCGCCGGGCCATCAATTGCGATCACAGGACCCTGTTTTGGAGCAAGATTTGACAATGACATGCCCCCTGACTACACCACGGCTCGCACCTTGGTGCAAGCCCACTGAATGCTCTCCCACTCTTGCTGAAACCGGCTCAAAACCTCGGGAACCCATTGTTCTGGCGCAACCCCGAGCTCCGACAAACCAATGGCCGGGACAGGAGCACCTTCAGGATCGATATTAATTCCTGAGTGCATGAGCACCGACACGGGAGAAGCAGTCACGATTGAAACTGAGAGTTTACGTGCATGATCGCCCTCACCCACAAAAAGGTCATCTCCAGAGCGGCGCACGCGCGGGCCGCCAGCCTGGATCAGGCTTTCGTTCAAGGATTCGGCCAAAGTGGCCATAAACAGGCGCTGAATCCAAACCCCTTCGCGCAAGGTCGCGCCAAAAAACTCACCGATAAAATGCACCATCCACTTGGCTTTGATGTGATCCGAAACCAGGCGATCTTCCCAATCCACGAGGTGCTCCGTTTTGACATCGCACCCTCCGATAAAGGCTCCCAGGGACTGGCCCTTCAGACCAAGACGCGAGAGCAAAAAATGAGGGGAAAGTTCCACGCCGGTATAGGCGAGTTCCTGCTTTAAAAAATGAGTCGAGAGTTGTGAGAGTGACATAAGTGCTAGGACACTAGTGCGCGAGCGAGTCTTTGGCAAGACTCACATTGACCACAAGCGGTCTCTCCCCCCAAATAACAGCTCCAAAGAAGCTCAAAAGGAAACGAAGGGACTTCTCGCCTAAGTTTAGCGACAATCTCGCGCTTATCGAGCTCCACCGTGTGGCAACTCACCCTGACTTTTCCGCGAGTGGAATATTCGAAGCCCTGATTGAGCTGCTCCATGAAGGCGGCTGAGTTATCGGGGAAGGTTTGAGCCTCTTCTCGATTGAATCCGACCAGGACTTCAGAGGCGCCCAAACTTTCAGCATAAGCCGCCGCCACGTTGATCAAAACCCCGTTACGGTTAGGGACCCAGACCCGATCTGCAGACTTTTCCGTTACAGACTTATTATCCAGATCGGCCTTTGCAACTTGCGGAACTGCGGCTCCCGCTTGTGTAAGCGAACTCCCGCCTAGGGCACCAAGCCAGCGAAGGTCCAAAACCAGATTTTTCACACCGAAGTGCTTACTAAGCGCTTGAGCGGCACGGATTTCACTGTGAGCTGCTTTTTGCCCATAATCAGCCGTCAGAGCCAAGACGCAAGTGGAGGCCGAGAACGCAAGGTTTGCGGCTGAGTCCAAGCCCCCGGATAACAAAACAACACAGCTCATATTCAAGTTCTCGGGGACTCGCCCAGATAGGTGGCAGAACAACGATCGTTTTCAAGGACCGCAACCCGATCAATCCAGACCTTGTGATCACCTTTGTTTAGAACCGCAATCTCACGGGTCAGATGATTGTAAGCGAGACGCGCGATTTGCTCCGCACTGGGGTTGATGTCTTTGAAGTCTTCGAGGAGGTTTAGATCTTGGTGGTCCCAACGGGCGACTAATTCCTTCACCGATTTTTTCAGGATTCTAAAATCAACAGACATCCCAATGGAATCCAAACCGTGGGAGCGCGCGAAAACGTGCATCTTCCAATTGTGGCCATGGGGTCTTGCGCAATCGCCTTGGTATCCGATTAAATGATGCGCAGCAGGAAACTCGACTTCAACACGAACTTCAAACACGCGGCCTCCGAGGAACTTTGACGACAGACACTTTGCGATAGGCGCGCATTTCTGGAACCCCTCTTTTTATAGCTTCATAGTAACGTTTCGTCTGAGTGGGCTTGAAACTCGGCCGCGCGCGCAACTCATTGAGTTTCGCCGGACCCACATTATAAGCCGCTAGCAGGAAGTAACTTGAAAGCCCCTCGTACTGCTCACGAAGGTGCGACAAATAAGCGATCCCTAGGGTAAGATTCACAAACGGATCGGTCAGGATCCTTTCCATTGCCTTGAGGACTTCGGGACCTTCTTGAGGCAATCCCAAAATTCCGGGCAGCGCAACCTCACCAGAGCGAGCAACCATCAATGCCGTCGCAGGCATCAACTGCATCAAACCCACGGCGCCGGCAGGTGATACGATCTTCACTCGAAAGTCGCTCTCAACTTGAATCAAAGACAATATAAACGCTGGGTCAAAACGATGCTTATGACAAAGCCTTAGTAAATGTCTTGCAAGTTTAGTGGTTTGGGACTGCGGGAATAAATCCAAGTTATCAGAAAAAACATCTGAAACGCGCTGAGTCGAAATTAAATGATAGGCATCAACGCGAGGTGCGTGAGCCAGGCTGAAAGAAAAGTCATCTGTTGGATCAGCTTGAAGCAAGCTTATCGTGGCCACTGCGACCACAACTCCCACAAACGAAGACCAATTAATAAGACGTCCAAAAAACTTCATAATACTTTTTAAAGCAAAATCTGGGCTCAACGAGCGTGTCACCGAATTCGCATCGGAGCCGAGTCCTAGAGCCCTTCTTAAGCTTTCGGGGACCTTACTCAGAGGGGGCGAGTGTGTAAAGTAATATGTTGAAAATGGTGACGCGGCGCAATTAACGCACACCTCAGTGATGATGCTATGCGTCATTACTCAATCTTCTCCCTTTATTTCCGATAAGACTCAGAGGTGGTCTGACCATGAACATTACAACTCCAAGTTTAAAATCGGGTTTTATTCTCCTGGCTGCAATCGCGCTGACACATACGGGATGCAACTCCGAAGATTCGCCAAGCACATCCGTAACCTCAAACAATGTGAGCGCAGCCCCGGCCAGCACTTTAGGCGATAATGCAAGTGGAGGCGACAGCGGCGACACCTCAGCTGGAGCTCCCGGCGGATCGTCCGGGGGAGATTCAGGCAGTTATAGTGGTGGCGGAAAAGGAGGCAATTCGACAGGCCCGCAACTGCCCCCAGGGCTAGTGGCCTGCTCCGGAAATGTCATTTTTGATTCACTCCCGATTTCACTCACTGACCTGGGAGGATCCGGAATCATCCCCCTAGGAAACCTCAATCCCCCTGCACACACTTTTCCCACCTTTCACACCTACTATCAGATCAAGGACTCTAATGGAGGGGGCGCACCCGTCGACAAAATTACCGTCTATGCTCCGGGGGACATGATTATCGGCAGCATTTCATCCGTTCGAACCGTCGCCTCAGGAAAGACCGATTACAAAGCAGTCTTCTACCCTTGCGCAGATTTTGAAGGATATTTTGATCACCTCTCCGAACTATCCGCAGATCTTAAATCTGCCTTTGATGCCGCTAGCGGAAACTGCCAGACCTACGACCCAGGAACCGGAAACGTTGAACTGTGCTCAAAACCGCTGAGTTTCGCTATCAAATCAGGCGCAGTACTCGGATCCGCCGGCGGTCCCACAACGGATTCCGCAGCGCTGGATTTTGGCGGTCGCGACAAACGGGTGTCGAGCCTCAGCTTCGTTACACCCGCCCGTCTTCAGCAGGGAGCAAACGGTTTTGATTTGGCTCATGTCGTTTGCCCGAGCGATTATTTCAGATCCGACCTCAAGGCTCAGCTCGAGGCAAAATATGCAGGAAAAAGCGGGGCAAACCCCGCTTGCGGTGTTTTTGCGCAAGACCTCAAGAATACAGCGCAAGGTTTATGGTATTTGGCCGGCACAACCAACCCTGTGACCAGCGAAGCCTCACACTTTGCCTTTGCTCATAGCAACACTGATCCGTCGAAGCCTGTTTTGTCAGTCGGCAATTCAACTGTTGGGTCAGGCGCTTTTTCGTATACAGCCTCTAACTCGGGGCTCAAGAATCGCGATCCGGCAGAAATCTCCGCCGATGGAAACGTTTACTGCTTCGAATCACTTACAAAGTCTCTATCCGGGGGAAGTGCTGCAGGAATCATTTTCATTTTGCAGATCCCCACTGCAGCAACACTTAAGCTTGAGAAGAAATCAGCGAACGCCTGCGGCGACGGCCCATGGACATTCTCTCAAGCTGCCGTGGCATTTGAAAGATAAGAGCCACTCCCTAGAACTCCTCCCGCTCACCCTTCAAAGGCAGCGTCATCTGATAGCCGTCCTCTTTCGTAGAGGGCCCCTTCGTATACGCGTCTTTCAAAACGCGCGTAATCGTAAAGCCCAAACTGTCATAGAGCGCAACCGCCGAGGCATTAGACTTCCTCACATCGAGCAACATCTGCGTGCAGCTACGACGCAATGCCTCATTTAGCGCTGCCCTCATCATCAACCTTGCAAAGCCCTTACGTCTGCAACCAGGCGCGACAACCACAGAGAGAATCTGCGCGTCTTCCAAAAGCGTCCAAAACACGATGTAACCGCCCACTCGCTCATCCGTTTCATCATCCGTCAAAACCAGAAAATGCCCGTGAGGCTTCGCAAGTTCAGCCTGAAAATGCGCAAGGTTCCAGGGCGCCACTTGACACGCATTTTCAATTTCCAAGATTTGTGGAAAATCCTCGGGCACCACCGGACGAAGACTCCACCCCTCAATTTGATATTGCTTAAGTTCAGGCATAAAATCGTCTTCGCATAAATTTGCGCCATGAGCAAACTTCATGCTAGATTTCTTTGCTTATGGACGCACTTAACGAGATTCAAGAACCCGAGATTCATTCCGAAATTGAAACCCTTCGCCACTCCTGCGCGCACGTCATGGCCCACGCCATCCAGCGGCTTTGGCCTCAGGCAAAATTCGGGATTGGTCCCACCATTGAAAACGGTTTTTACTACGACGTCGATCTGGATGTGAAGCTTGTCCCTGAGGATCTCCCAAAGATCGCTAAAATGATGACCACGCTGATCGTTGACAATCAGGCCTTTGAGCGCACCGAGCACTCCATCGAAGAAGCGATTGAGATCTTTAGAAATCTCAATCAACCCTTTAAAATTGAAATCATCGAAACCCTGCGTGACACCCTAAAAGCCACCACGGTCAGCACTTATAAAGAGGGCGACTTCTTGGATCTGTGCCGGGGCCCGCATATTCCGAAAACCGGTCAGATCAAAGCGTTCAAGCTTTTGTCGCTTGCCGGTGCCTACTGGCGTGGCGATGAGAAAAACAAGCAGCTTCAACGAATTTACGGAACCGCTTTTCTCAACAAGGCTGAACTTGAAGAGCATTTAAACCTGATCGAAGAAGCCAAGAAGCGCGATCATCGTAAATTGGGCAAGGAACTTGATTTGTTCAGCTTCCATCCCGAAGCCCCTGCCAGCCCATTTTTTCATCCCAAAGGCACTGTCATTTATAATCGCCTCGTCGAATACGTTCGAAAACTCTACGGTCCTTTTGAATATGACGAAATCATCACGCCCCAAGTTTTGGACGTGGCGCTTTGGCATAAGAGCGGGCACTACGACAACTATAAAGAGAGCATGTATTTTACCGAAGTCGACGAAAGACAGTTCGCGCTTAAGCCGATGAACTGTCCGGCGGCGACGTTTGTGTATGCTTCGCAAAAACGCTCGTATCGCGACTTGCCTCTGCGCCTGGCCGATTTTGGCCGACTTCACCGCTATGAAAAATCTGGCGTAACTGCCGGACTCACTCGCGTTCGTTCATTTTGCCAAGATGACGCTCATATTTTTTGCTCCTCCGATCAGATCGCCAATGAGATTAAGCGCGTTGTGGAGATGATTCTAAAAACCTACGACCTGTTTGGCTTTAGCGACATCAAGATTTTCCTATCGACGCGACCTGAAAAACGCGTGGGTTCGGATGCCCTTTGGGATCAAGCCGAAGGCGCCTTAAAAGAAGTCTTGGACGCATTAGGACGCCCTTATCAGATCAATCCTGGCGATGGCGCTTTTTACGGCCCCAAGATTGACTTCAACGTGCGAGACGCCTTGAAACGGTTCCATCAATTGGGAACAATACAACTCGATTTCAACATGCCGGATCGCTTTGATCTGAACTATACGACCTCCGAAAACACGGCGCAAAGACCCGTCATGGTTCATCGAGCTGTTTTAGGGTCTATTGAACGCTTCATGGGAATCCTGATTGAGCACGTCGCCGGTGCGTTCCCCTTCTGGCTTGCGCCAGTGCAGGCACGCCTGGTTTCTATCAAAGATCCTCATATCGAATACTGCAAAGCATTTGCAAACCAGCTTAAAAGCCTCGGAATTCGTGTGGATGTCGATAGCCGTAACGAATCCATGGGGCTTAAGACGCGTGAGGCGCAGACGGCGAAAATTCCGTTCGCGCTTGTGGCCGGCGATCGCGAGATGGAAGCCTCCCAATTTGCGGTTCGCAAATATGGTGAGCGCGAATCCAAAGTCATGACTCAAGATGAGATCTTGGCCTTGTTCAAAGAACTCAATTCAGTTCCAGAAAAAGTAACGAGAGACTGATTTTGAAGCCCACCCATCAAGCCTTGAGAAACGCACGCACGATTTATGATGCCCTCTATGGGTTTATCCCCATTACGGAGTGGGAAGAAAAAATCATCAATTCTCCGCTTTTTCAGCGCCTGCGTTGGGTAAAACAACTGAGTTTCGCCAACTACATTTTCCCGGGCGCGGAACACAATCGTTTTGCCCACTCCATTGGCGTGATGCACTCAATGGAAGCCATGCTTCAATCCACAGGCCTTTCGGTTGCGGATCATGAACTTTTTAATCCTCGCGCTAAAAGTGCCCCGGTCATGCTCCACAAAAGCATGCGCATCGCAGCTCTTCTGCATGACATCGGTACTTTTCCGTTTAGTCACGCCGTGGAAAAAGCCTACTTGCGCCGGGGCGCTCAAAAAGGCGAAGTTCGTCACACCAAGGATGGCAAAGACAAGCCGCTGAAGGATCTGCCCAACTCTCATGAACACCTTGGATCGTTCATTATTAAAAACACGCGCTACGAAGGCGGACTCACACGGATTCTTGAAGATTACGGCTTTGATATTCAATTGATTTCAAGAATCATCAAAGGCGATTGCCCGCATCTCTTTGCCAATCAAATGGTGCACTCGGATCTGGATGCCGATCGCATGGATTATCTGATGCGCGATGCGCACTATACCGGCCTCAAATATGGGCAATTTGACCGCGACTATATTTTAGCCAATTTAGTCACGTTTGAGACGAAGAATGGCCAAACCGGATTTGGGGTGCGCGAAAATGCAGCCTTGGCAGTTGAGGATTTTTTAATCGCTCGCTTTAGCTGGTACAGCCAAGTCGTGCGCAATCCAGCGTCCGCCAAGTTTGACGTGATTTCGACTCATCTTACCGATGCTTTTTTGGATGCAAAGCTCATGTATACGTTTAATGACCTGCTTGAGTTTGTTGAGCGAGGCGATGAGCGTTTCTTTTGGTGGAGCGATTTATCGTTCATCACGCGATGCCAGGAGATCCGGTTAAAGACCTTGATCAAGGACCCCCGCATTCAACAACTCAACGAAATGCTGCTTTATCGCAAGCCGCCTAAAACCTTGCATCTTCCGCTGCTGGATCATCGCCTCTTGAAAACCACTCGCAATGGGCGCAAAGAGCGCGACGAGCTGCAAACGAAGATCCAACGCAAACTAGCCGAGTTTGAAACAGCGCTTAAGAAGTCGCGCAAGCCCAATGCATGGCTGCTGGTGGACATCCCCGAACATGGAGTTTCCTTCACACGCGGCAAAGGATTGGATGCGGTACAAGTGGTTTCCAAGTCTGGTGAAGTGAGAGCGCTTGTGGATCGACCCAATGCTATCTTACATAATCTTGCAGACATAGAGCACTTTGCGCCCAACGTGTACGCCAATGACGTGGCCCATGGCGTGCTCTTGGAAAAGGGATTAGTGCGGAGCTAGCGACAGTTTTTTGACACCTCTGGGTTATGGCCACCCTCGCAAGTCAAACGACCCCCTTCCCATCTCCAAGAAAACAGCGTACGCTTTTAGGATGTTGACTGAAAACGAATTAGAAATGATCCGAAAAGAATTCTCCCCCGAAGACATCGCGAAACTCATCGCAGAAGTCGAGCGACTTCGTGGGCAAGTGCAAAACTACAATGTCTCGATCACCCAAAAGATCGACACCATTGAAACGGATATGGAGCTGCTTCTCGAAGAGAACTCCAGACTCGTCGGTGTAAAAGAAGGCCTAGGCGTCGAGCGCGATGCCTGCATCGGACTTTTAGCGCGTTTCGCGCGCACGAATGGGATCAATACCGGCGTGACGTCAAACAACACGGTGGTGATCGATTTACCAGGCGGCCAAGTGAACTGGCAGTTTAACGCGGATGAAACTCATCTCTTTGAAACGCTCCCCCCTTATGAGGGAACTGTTGAAAATGTCAGCATTGAAGAGAAGTACAATCGCGTGATGAACCCAGGGATTTGATTTCTCGGGATCGCCCGCCTGCTCTAAACCGACAACATTTTGACGCATAACTATTCGCCACTCTCAACGACGCAGCGCTTGTTTGCCTTTCGCTTTTTTTAGTTCATACTAAGGGGAAGCGTGTGGTTCCAGAATGGAACCACATTTGAGAAAGGCCATGGATGGGCAAAACAACGGGCAATTCAAAAAGAAGTCTGCGATTTTTTTTAACATTGTTAGCCGGGCTTGCCTGCTTACCGTTTGCGAGTAATGCGGCCAACGCTTCGAGCGCCTTTCGCGCTGTCACTTACAACATCTGGGGATTGACGGTACCGTTTCTCACTCAGCCCTCACGCATCACTGACATCGCGCGCCTCCTCCCATCACTCAACGCAGACGTCGTGGCGCTCGAAGAGACATTTACAAAGAAGGCTAAAATCCTGACGCAAATTCACGAATATCCTTACCAGGCCTGGGGCCCCTCAAAGTCAGGTCTTATCCAAAACTCCGGCTTACTTCTTTTGTCAAAATGGCCCATCGTCGAAACCGCCACGCGCCGCTACAGCCGCTGCGCGGGAAACGATTGTCTTTCCCACAAGGGAATTCTTTATGCACGAATTCGCGTGGACGGAATTGGGGACATCAACATTTTTTCGACCCATCAAAACTCAGCGGGATGCGATACACTTCGCGAACTTCAAGTAGCCGAATTAGCGCAGTTTGTGCGCGAGCATCAAGGATCTTTTCCCTCTCTCATCTTAGGGGACTTTAATGTCGCGCCAACATCCAGGCCCTATGAAGACATGAAGACTCTGCTTCAAGTTCGTGACACCCACGAAGAATTTGTGGGGGCCAATCCCGGGCTCTCTGAAACGGCGAGAAACGGTTTTAGTTTTGATCGGCTTCGAAACACGCACGTTTCCAAAAAAGAACCTCCAAGACGCATCGATTATATTTGGGCAGCCGACTCATCAACTCAACACATCGATGTAACCAAATCGGAGCTCGTTTTTGATGCCCCCGTTTATGGGAGATTCTTGTCGGATCATTTTGGCGTTCAAGCGGATTTAGAATTCGAATAGAGCGTGATCTCCCCGTTATATCGTCACCTGCCGTGAATCAATACGCGTTCAGCGGCACCCAAATGTTTGATATTTTGAGGCAATTCGGCATTTTATGAGGAGAAATTTATGTGTAGACATTGTGTTTACAGTGTGATATACTTAGCTCATGACCACTGCACGAAAGAAAATAGATATTTTGAATATGAGAGTCGCGCCGACTCAGAAGAAGTTGTTAGAAAAAGCGGCTGAAGTTTCGGGGCAATCAATTTCTGCCTTTGTATTGGATCATGCCCTTCAAGCGGCTCACAGAGAGTTAGATGAGGTGCGGAACTATTCGTTGAGTGTGAGAGATGCTCAGGTGTTTATGGCGGCACTTGAGAATCCTCCGAGTGCCCCTGCAGAGCTTAAGACGGCTTTTTTGAATTATGATGAAAAGTACTCTAAGGCAAAACCGTAGCCCAAGAAGATGAACTATTTCGAATTTAAGCTTCTTGATAAGTCTTTTGATCGCTCAAAGTTCGACTGCAGCGTTTCTGCATTGAATGCCTTTCTGGCAATCCAAGCCCGGCAAGCTCAAGCAAAGGGATTTAATAAAACATATGTCGCCATTTTGGCAGGCGACCCGCAAAAAATAGTCCAAGGATATTACGCGATCAGCATGGGGCAAATTGACTTATCGGTGTTACCCGGAGAGCAAAGAAAGTCGCTGCCGAAACATCCGGTGCCTGTCGGAAGAATTGGCCGTCTTGCTGTAGGCCGCTCGATGCAGGGACACGGTTTGGGTCGTGAACTTCTGGTAAATGCCCTTAAACGCATCCGTGATGCAAGCCGTGTTATAGGAGCATATGCCGTCGTCGTTGATGCTAAAAACGCCTCCGCCAAGGCATTCTATGAAAGATACGGTTTTGCCCCTCTTGTTGACGATCCTATGTCTTTGTTTCTCCCTGTTGCGAGTATTCCGAAGGACTACTGATAGACGATCGGGTAGGCCGACCCAGTTGCCCAGATCGACCCCGCCACGGAACCGTACGTGCAGATTTCCCGCATACGGCTCTTCAGAATGGAATCCTATTACAGCCTGACGAAGGCATTGAGATGAAGGTAGTCGATGTTGATTTTGGGCATCGCTAGAGGATTCTTTTGCAAGATCTCATCGAGTTTTTCCCAAGTGACCCGACCCTTCTGACTTCGATGAGAGAGACTGTTCTTCCAATCTCTCTTCACTTGCTGCCAAAAGCTTTGGATCTTCTTCCCATTGCCCGCAATCCCATAGTAGTTAAAGTGCCCTCGCAGTATCGCGTTGATCACCTTAACTTGATCTTCGATGGGCCGATGTTGTATCAGTCGAATTTTCTGCTTAATCGAGGCTTTCGCTCGACCATAGCGTTTTGAATCCGTTTGAAACACCGTTTTCCTTGCCGTTCCGCTCCTGTTCTTCGTCCGATAAATCGTGAAGCCCAGGAATGTCATCCGTCTCCGCTCATGAGTTTC
>CAIRTR010000116.1 GCA_903881565.1 Oligoflexia bacterium
CCGATACCGCGGCTGCCATCGCGAGCGGCGCGCACACTATTTACGAAGCAGCATTTGTCCGCCCTCTCCTGCATGGCAGCGTCCTCGTCCGCGTTGACATTCTTCACCGTACACAGGGCAAGCCGCGCGCTAATTCCTGGAACATCATTGAAGTGAAATCCTCCACTTCTGCCAAAGCCCCATAACTCGATGACGTCGCCATCCAAACCTGGGTCCTCCGCGGCGCCGACGTCAAGGTCGGCAGAAGTTCAATCATGTACATCAACAACGCGTGCACGTTTCCAGACCTGACCAATCTCTTCACCATCGAAGAGGTCACCGAACGAATCGAGGCGCGCATCAAAGCGCTTCCGAAGAAATTGAAATTCCTAACCGCCGCACTCCAAGCCAAACAGCACCCACCATCAAGGATTTTCGCTGGGAAGACCTTTTCAATGCGATAAGGTCAGTGAAGGACGTCCGGCTGCGGATTATGGAGCTCAGACGAACCGAAATTTCAATGAACGGCGTAATGCTCCCGATCTTTGACCGCGAACGCACGATCGTTGATGCCTTCCGGACTCTCAGTCGTGAGACTGCGAGTGGTCTGGGAGCTAAAGTAATTCCCGCCAGCCCCTTGCGACTCATCCCTTTCGGCCGCGAATCCATTGTCCCCATCTGTCAATTGCCCCTGATATAAATGAAAAATGAGAACACACTCCCAATGGTTTGAGTATTTGATCAAGACGGCGAAACTTAATCCCGTGACCCGCCACTGGTTTACATTTGAGGATGGAACCGGCTTCTGCGGCACCGCTGAAGAATTTTCCTATTACGCGGTCAGGAGGTATTCAGTGATCCCGCGAGGATCCTTCGAGATCGAGGAGGATCTAACCTGCAGTCGGTCATTTGAAATATATCCCCCGACTGAAGAGGGTGAAGTACTCATGCCGGGAACAAAGAGGGACACAAGGCTTCCTCTCCCTGGAAAAAATGAGCTTTGGCATTGGAAAAAGCAGGAGTAAGCCACGATTTTGCCGCTCAATATTCCGATTCGGACTTTCTAGAAACATTTAGCCAACCGTGAGTGCGGGTAACAGAGTGGCGCGCTTAAAAGCATTCATATAAGCTTCCGAGACATCCACCGGAACTAGCTGATTATAGGGACCGGACGAAAGGTGTCCGTCTCCCGCGATTCCGCGAATGACCAGCGTCGCGGCCTCCCGGCCGTACAGCGAAGTATACGCTTTGAGCCACTGCTCCGTAAGCTCTCCGACCGTTTTTTCCAGTCGCGCTGCTTTCCATGCCTTACCCCACTCCACACCACACAAAAATGTCTGAGGATAACAACTCCCGAAGGGACTTCCATCATGAGCTCGACCCCGGACGTCAAATTCGACCTTCTTTCGATATGACTCGAAACTTTTGCGGTCAAACGAATGAACCGCGGCCTGAAAGACTGCCTCGAGGAATAAGATAACAAAAAACTCATCCGGATATGCGATGCCAGCCTCGCTTGCGCGCTTGCGAAGCTCCTTTGAACCACCACACTGACAAACACATATCGTCTTGTCAGCGTCCGAGAATGCAAAACTGTGGCAAAAAAAGGGGCCAAAGAGTAAGACCGTCGCTGTCGCTCCGAAGTGGCTCCGCCACATTGAAATCGGGTGGCTCCGACCGAGTTAATTGCGCATCTTCAAAAAATCACGAGGATTGACGAGTTCAAAGGCTGGTGGCGCGGAACTTCGCTTTATCTCCCAGATTTCTCAATGTCCGTGATCATTCCCTGGACTCCTTGACTCGGATTTGCTCAAAAGCTGAACTCATCGACAATAATTTGGCGGCATACTCCGCCCTCAGTCATGAAGCTGCAGGATCTCTCAGGCATTCCTTGATGTTTAAGTCCTCCATTTGTAGAATAGACAGTGGCTATGGTGAGATGTCGAAAGATGGTTGGAGCACTATGGATTATGCTTTTTTGTGCTGCAGCGCACGCGGACTGTTATGTCGTCATTGTAGGTGGCATTACGATGCATGAAAACGACATCCATGATTCAATTTGGAAGCATACCGTTAGCGAAGCGCAAAAGACGAAGTGCAAAGTTTTAGGGATCCCTAGCAATACGCCCTACTCCGAGTTCCAGAAACGATTCAAAGATTTTACTAAAGAACTCGCACCCAAGGATTCGGTTCATATTGCATTTAGCGACCACGGCGCGCCCGTTAACGACGAAAACAAGCCACTTGAAGGGGTCATCCCGTTTCAAGTGATTACTGACAAGAGCGGCCATGAATTCAGCAATGGGCCCACTTATCGAGAGTTTGCTGAAACCCTAAAATCGTCGCTTCCTAAACAGGTGCACCTCACTTTTGTTTCCAATACTTGCTGGCCAAAATACAATCTCATGCAGCGCGAGCTCTTAAAGGGCTTCAATACGTGTGGCGCCGCTTCGACCCATGAGAAGGAGCTGTCTTACAATGTGGAGGGAGCAACACTTACGGAGGTGGGTTTTCGCCCCAACTCTAAACGGCATGCGCCGAGCATTTGGAGTATGTATCGCGTCGCCTTTGATATCACGACGCGAGGGGATTTTACAAATGAGGGGGATCTCTCCTCAACAGCCTACGCAAGATCGGTTTTGACCACAAAGAAGATTCCTCAACGAGAGACAAATCTAGAGCAATTATCGACGCTCCTCCATGAAATGGACCATGTACCCAAGGAGGAACTGCTGCGAGATAATCGCCTAAACGAAAGTTCGCGGGTCGAGCAACTTCAATGCAAAACAGACGAATGGGAAACACTTCCGGGCGGGAAGCTCACGGTAGCCACTCAGCTCGAGTGTGATCGTATTGCACATTTTTCAACCCGAGGCATCGAAGGTTTTCAGAAGCTGCCAGCTGAATGGCAAAAAGAGGCCCAGATGTCTCTAAAGTGGATTCGCGCTCATTCTCCTGAATTGGAATATAAAATTGCTCTTTGGAAACAGATGGAGAAAAAGTATGCCGCCAAAACGAACCTGCTAGAGAGGGATCCCTCTCCGGATGAGTTATTTGGTCTTACAGACGATGACAGCCCCGAAAAATTGCCACAGAAGGAGCTAAAGAAGTATCGAGCTTACGCAGCCATCCATAACGGAAACTGGGGGAAAATGTCTCGCGAAATGATGGATGAGCGACGACAGGCGCAAGCAGGTCTTGCTCCGTTTGTGGCTCAGTATCGAAGACTTGAAATTGCGGAGACTTTGGCTAAATTTTACGCCCAGGCAAGCAAAGCTCAAGTTAACGAATATGAAAAAATCTTTGCCTGTGAGCATCAGGAGATTCGTTAAGTGCGAAGGGTATTTTTCTTGATTGCTTTTGCAACCTCCTCGCAATGGGCCCTTGCCGAAGGTCTTGCGTATTATTTTCCTAAAGCTGGATTTTATCGCGTTGTAGGCACTTTTTCAGAATCGCCGAAGTCAGGAAGTGATTTTCGGATAAATATTTTCGAGGGCTCATCCGCAGCGTTCGCGGTGGAGATTCATGGTGTTTCCATTGAAAGGCAAAGCTGGCTAAAAAATATCACTTCCGAGGTTTGCCTCGAAGTTGAAGAGCCGTGTATGTGGAACTGTCGGGCCAAGTTAAAAAAGGTCATTCGAAAAATCCCGTCTGCGCAACTTTATCAGCTTTCCGGCGCCAAGCATTTAGAGTGGCTGAAGCCCCTTGCGAGTGAATCAAAATGCGTGGGCAAGGTGCTTGAGGTCGAGCAACGAAGGCTTTAGCCCGCAAGCACGATCCTGTTGACCTCCAATATTATTCCGGAACTCAAGAAAGCAGCTGAACACAGAAAACTGCTCCCTGAGTGTGTGCGTAAGCCGTCTCCACCCATTCCGACTTCACAACTCCTCTGAAAACACCTTCTCCGTGATTTTCCAAAACTTCTCCTGCTTGCGCGCGATCACAAATGCCGGCAGTCGAAACAGCTTCTGATACCGAATCACGTCTTTAGGCGTTCCGAATTCGAAGGCCAACTCCGGCCGTTTGAGATGTGACCTTAGAAAGTTAATATTGAACTTCTTGATCGACGAGGGATTGCTGAAAAAATGTGCCTCGCTAAAATACTGCGCATCAAAATCGTAGTACCGGATCTCAAGATAGGGGTTTGAGTTCTTATCGAAGCGCTCTTCGAAGGTGATGCGGTCCGGGGTAAGCACGTGCGAATTTTTAGACAGCTTAGCCTGTTTCAGTTTCGCATCCGCATCGACCAGGGCCGCAGCACACTTCTCGCAGGCCCGCGCGGTGACGTCATTCTCCGCCCCGCACGAGTGACACAGCTTGAGCCGAAACCGAAAACCACACGGCGTGATTTCAAGGGTCTTGGGATCCTGCGAAGCTCCTCTGCACTTTCTGCCAAAATGCTCCAGGACCTGGCCCTCGCTATCCGCATACCCCCAAAAATCGTTTGCAAAGCCACACTGCGGACACGCCACCTGGACCGGCACTGTATCCTTCGCCGGCCGCTTGTCGCTGATTTCGGGGGCGTAAATGTCGTGACCCATTCCCGTGTAATCCAGGATGTAACATTCCTTCTTACCCTCCGAGAGCCTGAGTCCCCGTCCCACAATCTGCTGATAAAGACTATTGGACTCCGTCGGCCGTAAAATCGCGATCACATCAACGTGGGGCGCATCAAAGCCCGTAGTCAGTACTGAAACATTCACTAGGTATTTGAACTTCTTTATTTTGAAATCCTGAATCGTTTGATCGCGTACACCTTGATCGGTATCACCCACGACCAATCGGCAATCTTCGGGGGGGAGATAGGATACAATCTCTTCGGCATGCCGAACGGAGGCAGCAAAAATCATCACCCCCTGCCGGTCGTAGCGCTGCGTGATGTCCATGACATTTTTGATGATCAGAGGAGTCAGACGCTTTTGAGTCTTTAGGATATCTTCGACTTCGGCAGCCGTGTACATACGGCCTTTTTCGCTTAGCTCTGAAAAATCATAGCTCGTAACCGGATTATCAACCTTCACCGGAATCGTCAGATACTTGTTCTTGATCATGTACGAAAGCGGCAGTTCAAAAACGCATTGCTTAAAGAACCTGGGTTGCTCGGTCTTTAGTTCTCCCACTTGGGAGTATTCGTAGATCCAGCCCAGGCCCAATCGGTAAGGAGTCGCGGTTAATCCCAAGATGCAGATGCGGGGATTGCGGTCCCGCAATTTTTTCACTACTTCCTGATATTGCGTAGCCCCCTCATCGGCCACCCGATGGCATTCGTCGATCACGAGTAAGGAGAAATCATCGAAGAACTCATCAACCGCACGCGCGACTGATTGTACACTTCCAAAAATAGTCTTGTGACTCCAGTCTTTTTTACCTAAGCTTGCGGAAAAAATCCCAGCCGATAGTCCGAGACTGACGTACTTCTCGTAATTTTGCTCCACGAGTTCCTTGACGTGGGCAAGGACCAGAACGCGGCCTTTGGCCACGCGGGCAAGCTCCGCGATGACGAGACTCTTACCCGCTCCCGTCGGTAGCACGACGACTGCACAGTCGCGCTTTTTTTTGAAGTACCGAACGACATTGTCGACCGCCCTCTGCTGATAATCCCGAAGCTGGTACATAGCGAGAAGACATACCGCATTTAGTACGACCACTGGTATTTTTTTATCGATTGACGAGTGCTACGCCCCCCTTCAAGATAGGATCATGACGTCTAAGTCCGAAACAGCCTACACTTATGAAGAAGAGCTCAAGCAAAGCGGCAAAGAGTATTTAGCCGGACTCAAGGATGTCCATGAAGACATCGAAAATGTGATTTTGGGACTTTCCAAACAGGGCGACGAGGCGGATGCGCTTCGCAGCATCACTCGCAAGATTCACTCAATCAAAGGCGCCGCGGGCTCCTATGGCTTCGACTTAATCAGTACGGTTTGCCACAGAGTCGAGGACCAACTCAGTCTCTATTCCGGAAATCCGCAGGAGTATACGAGCAAGATTGATTTTCTCCTAAGCCAAACCGACTTTCTGAAACGAGCGATTCAAGCCTATTCTAGCGAAAATAGGGAGCAACTTGCCAATATCCGTGCTCAGCTTTCAGAATCAACCGCGGCGGAGACTCCGGGTGGAGCCAAGCCTGTACGAATTCTTGTGGTTGACGTATCGCGATGGATCGGCATGGCCCTCGCCTCTTCTCTTAAAAAATATCCCGTAGAGATCGCAATGTGCGCCAACGGCTATGCCGCTCTGGGCCGCCTGTTGAACGAACATTTTGACGTCCTCATCACCAGCAACGTGATTGAAACGATCGATGGTACGACACTCATTAGGTTGAATCAAGAACTGGCCACCGCAAACCCGCGTGCGCGCACGATCCTGTTGACCTCCAATATTCTGCCGGAACTGAAAAAAGCAGCTGATTATTGCATCGAGAAGGAAAAAGGCTTCGCCGAAAAAATAGTGAAACTATTGGAGACCGATCTCAAACTAAAGCCTGTACCCCAACAAATCAAAACCAGCGCCAGTCAGTACAAAACCCTATTTCTTGTGGATGACTCTCCGGAAATTCATCTGCTGGTGAAAATGGGTCTGAAGGCGGCCCCCGAACTAAAAACGAGCTATTTTTTGGATGGCAAGAGCGCCCTTGCCGCCTTTAAGAAAAACCCACCCGATCTTCTCCTTCTCGACTTGAACATGCCAGAATGGGACGGCCGACAAACCCTTCAAGAATTCAGAAAAGCGGGATTTGCAGGTACCGCCATCTTTCTTACTGGCGACACCGAACCTAGCGAAGTGCAGAAACTGCTTAACTTTGGAGCACTCAAGGTTCTCCCAAAACCATTCTCACCCAAAAACCTCTGGAAAATGATCCTGTCTTAGGCCGCAGGGGCCGCAGGCGGACACATCTCAAGAATCAGTTTAATCAACTCCGCCCGGCGAATCGGTTTAGTGGCGTGCGCATTACAGCCTGCCGCACGCGTCTGAGCGCGATCCTCATCCAGCGCATTAGCCGTAAGGGCTACGATCGGTCTGGGTTGATGCTGATTCTCAGTCTCCCAGTTTCGAATCTTCTTGGTGGCCGTCAGGCCGTCCATCACGGGCATCTGGATGTCCATTAAAACCAAATGGAATTGATGCTCCTGAAACACCTCAAAAGCTTGCAGCCCATCTTTGGCGAAAACCAATTCATAGGGATAGGACTTCAAATAGGCCTGCAACAAAATTCGGTTATCTTCTGCATCATCGACGATCAACAACTTCAGCCGACGCGTGTCTGTCGGTAAGAGTGGCTTCTGGACCGGATTCGACGCAACTCGAGGTTCGCCTTTTAGCAAAGGAAGGGAAAAGAAGAATTCAGTGCCTCCCCCTTGGGTGGGACACGCTTTAATCACGCCACCCATTTGCTTCACGAGCTGGGAACTAATATGAAGCCCCAAACCACTGCCGCCATATTTACGCGTCACGGAGGTATCCAATTGATTGAATCGCTGAAACAGCGCCGAAAGCTTACCCTTGGGGATGCCAATCCCGGTATCAATCACAGAAAAGTCGATCACCTCACCTACCGTCTCTTGATGACGACGGGAGACCACTAGAGAGATCGAGCCCTCTTCGGTGAATTTTGCGGCATTGTTCAGGACATTAATCAGGACTTGTTTTAGCCGTAAGGGATCAAGCACAATCCAAGGCGGAACATCCCCAACAAGACTTTGCCGATACTGCAGTCCCTTTTTAACAATTTTCGGCCCCACGATCGCCTGAACCTCAGACAGAAGATCACCCAAATGGATTGACTCGGGCTTTAGTGGCTGCGCCCCTGCTTCGATGGTCGAAACTTCAAGAATATTATTGATAAGCTCAAGCAGCGTTTCGCTCGATTTGTGAATCGAGTGGATTTGCTTTTGCTGATCTTCGTTAAGCGGCCCATCATCGATGAGCTCGGTGAGTCCTATGATCGTATTGAGAGGCGTGCGAATCTCGTGGCTCATATTAGACAGAAACTCTCCCTTGGCCCGATTGGCCTCCTCAGCCGCAAATCGAGCGTTCTCTAGGCGATCCGTCAGTTCATGTTGAAGGGTACAATCACCAAACATCAACAAAAGATGATCAGTACCCTCCTGAGTAAAAATGGAAAACCAAAAATGTACCCAGGCATCTTTCCCAAAACTAGATCGAATTTTCTTCTCAATCCTTTGAGGCTTTCGCGTTTCAAACACTTCATCCGCAACCGCAGCAAGTCCTAACGTTCGCCAGGACTCCAAGCTTCTAAAGTTCTGGGCTAACACTTTTTCAACCGTTCCCCCGATGATCGAGGCTGAGGACTCATTCGCATAAATGCACTGTCCCTCATTGCGATAAACCAGGATGCCAAAGGGCGACTGCGCCAGCACTCTCTCCTTAAAGATCCGAGTCTCACTCAAACCCATCTCTGCAGTCTTGCGATCCGTCACATCCAAAATAAAACCTGTTCGCAAATCAAAACCCTCGGCATCCTTTGTTCGGCGAATCGAATTGAGTCGAATCCATTTTTTTATCCCCGAAGGGGTCGTCAGTCGGATTTCAACGTCCAACATCTCCTGACTCTCAGAGGCAATCTGCCCAAGCGCCTTGAGCTTGACTCGGTCCTCAGGATCAAGCATCTTGTAGAAAATGCCGATATCCTGCAGAAGGGCCTCAGGATCTACCTCCAGCAGATCTCGGCAACCTGGACTCAAATAAGTAAACCACCCCGCTCTTTGCGGCCGATAGACAAACTCATAAATCACACCCGGTACGGCTTTTAGAATGTTTTCATATCGAACTTTCGATTCGCGCATCTCCGCAATCCCAACCGAGACAAA
Source organism: Oligoflexia bacterium (assembly GCA_903881565.1). Lineage (GTDB taxonomy): Bacteria > Bdellovibrionota > UBA1018 > UBA1018 > UBA1018 > CAIRTR01. Next base: position 8,811 of record CAIRTR010000116.1, read on the forward strand.
CTGGCCCAACAACGTGACGCCGCAGATGAAAAAATCAAGTTCAAGCAATCGAGGGCGATCGACCCCCGCATAAGGCCCCAGGCCCGCATGAGCCGCAACGAGCAGGAGCAACGTCAAAACGACAGATCCAATACCCATGAGCAAAAGCCCGTAGCGAGCGGCGAACCAGACAAAAAAAGGGAAAAACACGATGCACGAGGTAAAAAAATTAGGGATCAAGGGCGAAAAAAACAGACTCCAGGTGAAGAGGGAAAGCAAAATGTAACCGATTCCAAAATCTCCTGCTGATTTGGAACTGTTCCGCACTGAAACCAAACTGCAAATCAGAGGCACAAGAAGCTGTTGCCCCAAAAAGTTCCCCAACCACCAGGAAACCCAAGTATCAATGTACTGGCCCCCCGTAATCAACCCTCCAAGCCGCAATACCCCGGTTCCCAAGGTCGCACTCAAGGGCTGAAGAACTAAAGTAATAAGGAGAAAAACTCCGGTTAGATCCCGAAGGGAACCAAAGCTCGGGCTCAATCGAAAGCGTCGGAAAATGAAGGCCCCAAGTACCGCTTCGCCACTATTGATCATCGCAATGGCAATCGCCACAGGCCACGGCAGGGCGCTGCTCAGCGCGAGCGCCAATTGACCCAAGAAAACGCCCGGCCAGATCCAAGGGCCCAAGAGAATTGCAGCCGCAAGACTTACGCCCTCTGAAAAGAACACGACACGGGTCACAATCCCCTCTGAAACTGAAAAATAGAAACTCAGTTTACCCAGCGCGAAATAAAGAAAAGCGAGCGCGAGAATCGCAGCTATTGTTTGCTTTGGACCCTGATTCGAAACCCCATTCTTATGCGGATCAGATGATGCCATATGAAGATCATTATCCCAGACATAATATCGGCGGGCAACCGGTGGAAACACTTATGGAGATCCCACCACACTTGCTGCCGAATCATGTTAGAAGCCACATGATTCGGCAGACACGACGTCAATGTCTTGACTGGCGATGTTTCTCAATGTCTTTCCAAATATTTATTCCCTGTCCAGTCGGAGGGTTTAAGTTAGACTGAATACCGATGCCCCGACTCCCTGTACCCGTTGAGCTTGAGGTCTTATTAAAGCGGCTGACGCTTGAAGAAGCGCAAATATCTCTAGCCCTGGCACGCCTCGAGGAGGAACTAAGGCAGTTTGAAGATTTTGTTCGTCCGGCTTATGATCACTGGATCCGAATTGAACTCGGTCCGCGCCTGTTCACGCTCGAACTGATCTTTGAGAAAATTCGTGAGCGGCAAATACTGGCGAGACGAATTATCGAACTTCAGCAGTCTGGAGAATTCACACCCCGCGAAGCTCACTATTTAGCCCTAGGGCATGACTCTGACTCAGCCGAAGTCACCGCACGACGCCGAGCGAAGCTCGAAACAAAAAGAACGGCCAGGCGTGAAGAAAAAAAGCGGGCGAAAGACGAGCGAAAGAATCTCAGCCCTAGTATTTTCAAAGGTATTTTCGAAAATGACAAAACCCAAATGAACCCTCGGCGGCGGCTTATTTCCCTCTACCGAATCTTGGCGCGGCAGCTGCATCCTGACTCTCCTCTGGCCTTAAAGACCCTCCCCAACCCGCGCCTATTGAAGCTCTGGCATGAAGTTCAATCGGCCTATCACTCGGCTAACTATGAACGTCTCGTGGCAATCGCGGCTTGGCTAGGGGGAAATTCTCCCACTCCCTTTGCGAACGCCCTGGGGCTCTCGGAGCGATTTGAGCGAATCCGGAGTATGGAGCGATCCTGCTTTCGCCTGAAAAAACAACTCTCCGAACTTGGCACGCATCCGGGTTGGAATTTTCTGGCCGCCAACGCCCCTTTGAAACGGAAACTTCTCCAAAAAGCCGCACACGACCTTGAAGCCGAAACAGCCCGGGCCCAACAGGCCTTGGAATCTCTAAAAGATTTTTTCAAAACCATCGGCTCTCCCAAAGCTCCCAAATTGCAGGGTCGCAAAAGGTGATCATCAAGCCAGAGTTCAAATTTTAGCTACCCCAGCACAACTTCCCTCATCTCCGGCATTAGCAATTTGGGTTCTGCCGTCAGGGATTTTCTACACACTTTCGGGAGTGCGAAAGGATACCACTGCTTGGAAATCAGTAAATTCCTCAGGTCGCCCCTTTGGAGTGCCCCCCTCACTTCTCAAAAAAGCCGCTATTTTAGGGAGAGTACTTGAAGACTCCCAACTCCCCACCCCATTTTTTGACAGTGGTACGAATTCTGCTATGGTCGGGCCCATATGAACCGAACTTATACGCCCTCAGTTTCCCCACTTGTTTTGCTCTGCCTGATCGTCTCCTTTTTGAATTCAGCTTGCTCCCCAAGAACGCTCGATAAAAGCGCGACCCCACAGGCACCCATTGTTCGCAATTTGGCAGTCAAAGAAATCGACTCTTTGATGCCTTCCGTAAACCCTGAGGCGTCCACCACTCAATCGGTCTCGGTCTCGGTCACCGTAGAAAAAGATGCGATCATGGCGCAAGAATTCGTTTACGGCGCCGATCTCCAATACTCTTCGTTCTACGATGCGGACATGTCGCTCTATAACCAAAGTCTGGCGATTGGACATATTCCTGCACGTTTTAGAATTGCAGGCGATGAGCTCCAATTGGTTGCGGATAATAAGCGCCTCTATCCAAGTGAAGTGAACCACCCCGAAGTCTTGATCTCGCGCTTCAAGATTTTGGCGCAAACCGATAAGACCCTCACGCTCTCGTCCGCAAACTCAGGAGCCATGCTCAGCGATATATTTGAAGGCTCCCACACCGACACGCATGGGGGATTGCTTAATCCTGCTGGAAAACCCCTTCGCGACCAATGGGTGCGATCCTTCGAATTTGTGGCTAATGGTAACTACATTCTGCAACAGACGAGCATTATCTTAGACGATGAACATGGCACGGTCGCCGAATTCATGGAATCCATTTTCCCCCGCACCACCCTCACCCCAGGCGAAAGTTTTGCCAAAACCGTCATGGATCCGGAAAATCCAAAAGGCGGTGATGAGGCCGTATTTGAAAAATACCGATACTTAGCGGGGGAAAATATTTTTGAGGGCGAAAAGAAACTCGCCTATGCGCAACACTATGACATTTCGAAAACCGCTCGAAATCCAGAAGGCACCATCGATTGGTATGCGACTCGCAACATTCCGGATGAGGCTCTAGAACCTGTCAAAACGGCCATCGAAGGATGGAATCGCTACTTCGCAAAGCAAAAAGGTGTCGAGCGGGATGTCGTACTTTTCAAGGGCCGCTTACCTGAAGGCATTCACTTAGGCGACCCTCGCTTTAATGTGATCAATTGGGATTCGCGCCTTGTGGCCGGCGCTGCTTACGAAAGCCAGGCCAGCGATCCGCAAACTGGAAAGCAAAGCCATAGCCTGATTTACATGCCTGCGGCGTGGCTGCAAATTGGGTACGATTATTGGAGCAATGGCCAGTACTACGAAAACCACGCGCAAAGTGTCGCGCCCGCGGCACTTGTGGGTCACGGCGTGGCACGCACGGCGCGCCTAGCTTGTATAAGCGATATGCGCGAGGTCGCTGAAACCGCTGTTTCGGGCCGTTTATCTCAAGATGAAGTCAAAGAATTTGGCGCGCGTCTTCTGCGGGGCACTCTTTTTCACGAAGTGGGGCACGCCCTGGGACTAGCGCATAACTTCAAGGGGTCCCTCTCTTTTGATCGCTCAAAAGCTGGCTCCATTTTCTCGACCTCCATCATGGATTACAATGATTACGAAATCGAGCGTGGCGCTTTTCCCGATCTTCACTCAGCCGAAGGTCCAGAGCTGGAGTATGATCGACAGATCTTAAGCGCGATTTACAATAAGGGCGCGGATGTTTCGGACAAAGACCCAAGCGTTCCCGTCTGTAACGACGCAGAAGCGGATAAAGAAGAAGAGGGCGTTGATCCTTTGTGCCTCCGATATGACCTTGAGAGCGACCCTACCCTTTCCACGCTTACCGCGTTTGATCGCATCGAGCTACAATCCAAAACAGGCGACGTCACGCTCGCCCAAGCGCTGCAACGTGTGCCCACATTGGTGGTCACCCTAGAAGCCTTGGCGGCAGTGAAGACCAAAGAAGATCTCAGTACACTCACTTCAAAACTCGGCGCGAGTTTAAAAGGCGCGATGAAATTCTCGATCCTCTCCGGAAAAGCCTCCGTTTCCCGCACGGTTCGCACGAATACAAAATCCCTTCTTGAATTCGAAGACGACATTTTGCCAACGGGCTATAATGCGGTTGAAATGCGGGACCGCGCCTTTAAGGGCGTTCTGAAAGCCTTGGCGCTAAGCGCTCTTCCGGATGCAGTAATAGCGGGACTCACGATTGCAGAAAAAACCGTTTCCGACTTAATCGCCCTCACACCCTACATGCAAGCCCTGTCCATTGATGATCGCAATAAGACGATTGGGGAAACAATTGCGTCTCTTCACAAAACGGTCTTGGGTTTTGAAAAAGATGAAACCGGTGGGCTCCCTAAGCTACGCGCTGCGGTTTTGGCCACGCTCGCCCGGCACACCGATGTTCCCTACGTCTTTGGAAAAACCGAAGGCGGCGAAACACTTCTTGATATTGAAGCCTCACTTGTTGGAATCCTGGGCGACGTCGTCGCGGCTTCGGGCGATGCAAATGCATTAAGAACCGATAGCGAGCGTATCGCTGCTGCTAAAGCACTGGCAACCTACTCCGGACGTCTGCAAGGCGATGATGCCTTAAAAGCGGCTCAAGACGCGCTTCGTAAGCAGCGAGCCAGTGCACGGGACAATAAATCGCGCGAGCGAATTGAGCTGATTCTAGCGGGGCTTAATCCGAGTGCGACGGAGAATTAACGGCTTTCATTTGCCCTAAGCGCCTAGACACGAGACGTTCATTCAGCTAGGTTGAGCCAATGCCTTCGTCGTCTGCACCTCTGATCGCCTGGACCGAAAAGGGCCTCTATTGTGCTGCGGGCGACTTTTATATTGACCCGAGCCGCGCAGTCGATACCGCCATTGTAACCCATGCGCACAGTGATCATGCCCGGCGCGGCAGCCGTCGCTACATCTGCGAATCAAGCTCCACGAGACTCCTCAAAGCCCGCCTGGGACAAAAGATCGAGGTGACCGGCATCCCCTATCGTCAGTCTTTTCGACTAGGCGAAGTCGAGGTGAGCCTCCACTCGGCAGGACACATCTTGGGATCAGCGCAAGTCCGCGTTCAGCGCGGTTCAGAGATCTGGGTGGCATCGGGCGATTATAAGCGCGAGCATGATCCAAGTTGTGAGCCTTTTGAATCCGTGCCGTGTGATACCTTCATCACTGAAGCAACCTTTGGCACGCCCAAATACCAGTGGCCGAAGGACCGGCAGCACGGAAAAGAGCTCCATGACTGGTGGATGCAAAACGCAAAGGCGGGACGCAACAGTATCCTTTTTGGTTATTCTCTTGGCAAAGCTCAACGAATTCTTGCCGAACTCGCCCCCCATGCGGATCGCCCGGTTTTCATTCATCAATCGATTGACGAGCTCACACAGTGTTATCGCGACGAAGGACGCGTACTGGCCGCCACCACCTCACTTGATGATCTTGAAGCCCAATCCACCCTCCAAGGCGAACTTATTTTGGCCCCCCCTTCGATTCTCAAATCCGAATGGCTCACGCGATTAGGGGAGTTTCAAACAGCATTCGCCTCCGGCTGGATGCAAGGGTCTTCTTTTATGCATCAGGACACGTATGATCATGGGTTTGTCATGTCAGATCACGCCGACTGGAATGATCTTAATCGCACCATCAAAGAATCAGGCGCTTCCCAAGTCTTCGTTCAACATCGCAATGGAGCCCTTGTGCGACACTGCCGTAAACTTGGCTTGGATGCTCATCCTGAGATCGCACTCATGCCCGAAAATTATCGAAAACTGCCCCCCGTAAATCTCTCGATGCTTTCAATGCTCAAATGACTGATTTAAAGAGCATCCCCCTCTCTCTCGGCGATTTTGCAGTTCCGGTCCCGAGATCAGGTAGCATCGAGGCTCATTCTGGATACGGCCGGGCCACCGCAGAGGGCATAGAAATTCATAAACGGGTTCAACTCAAACGAACCAAAGCGTTTCCAAATTACGAAGCCGAAGTCACAATCTCCCGAAGTTTTGAGCGAGGGGATTACCGTTTTGAGATCAGCGGGAGAATGGACGGGGTTTTCAGCTGGGAAACTCCCAAAATTGAAGAAATCAAATCCAGCTTCAATATCAAAGAATTGCTGAGACGACTCAAAGATCAAAATTTGGATCACCCTTACTGCCTGCAACTTCTCACTTACGGCTATTTTTATTGGCAAGAAAACCAAATCAAACCTGAACTCACCCTTCACCTCGTCTCCTCCCGCAATGGAGATTCAGAGGACCTGGAGCTTAAGCTTGATATCGCACTTTACGAACGATGGCTAAATCTGCGCCTGGATGAACTCGAGCTTGAGGCTCAAAAGGCCGAGAAACGCGTCGCTCGCCGAAAAAAAATCGCCGCTGACTTTATGTTTCCCTTTGCAACACCACGACAGGGACAAATTGAATTGATCCAATCGATCGAAGAAGGAATCGTTGAGCACACCCCGATGCTCATCCAAGCTCCAACGGGACTCGGCAAGACCGCGGGCGTTCTATATCCAGCGCTTAAAGAAGCCTTGAGCCGGGGCCAAAAAGTCGTCTATGTCACCCCGAAAAATTCTCAGCACGCGGTCGCTGAGGATGCGATCACGCGTTTCCAAGAAACGGGCGCCAAAGTAAAATCCCTCACCATCACGGCAAAAAGCAAGATCTGTTTCAAGAACGAACCGCTGTGCAATCCGAAGTACTGCGAATACGCACTTGATTATTATACCAAAGTGCATGCAAGCGGTCTCCTGGATCTGCTTGCGAAAAAGAAGAAGTTACGAACTAAGACGTTTCGCGACTTAGGCGAAGAATATCAGGTCTGCCCCTTTGAGCTGCAGCTTGACGGTGCTCAAGAAGCCGATACGGTGATTTGTGATTACAACTATGTTTTTGCCCCCCGTTCCTCTTTTGGACGTTTGGCGATAGTGGGGATCGGTCAGACCGGAAAACCCAACCTCGTAATCGACGAAGCCCACAACCTTCCCGCTCGCGCGATGGATTATTTTTCGCCAACGCTGTCAAGTTTTACCCTCGAAAAGATGCGTGATGAAATCCGACATCTCCCCTCGCGCTTTCAAGAGGAGATCGAGGAGATTCTAGATGATTGCATCGCAGCGATTGTTTCTTCTGGATCCTCTGCCGGATCTCAGGGCGGATCTCGGAGTGGAAAAACCGCTACGCAACCCCTAGAGATTGACCCGCCAGTGGAGATGTTCTTGGAGCGCGACTCCGAACTGCGAGGATTCTTGTCTCGCTATCTCGATTCAGATATTGAGATCCAGCCAAAAGACGTCGTGCTTCGACTTTGTTTTTACTGGTCTGAATTCACTGAAACCCTCCAATTTGTTGGAGACCCGGAGCACGATGAGTTCTTTACGACTTTCCACCCCCACCCTACCGGCGGCATCGTCAAAATCACCTGTTGCGACGCCTCGGAACTCATCGAAGACTGCTATGACGACTATGAGCAGGTCATCGCATTTTCAGCGACATTGAAACCCTTTGAGTATTACGCAAAACTCAGCGGGTTGGATCCTGAGAAGGTAAAGAAGTTAGAGTTTCAAAGCCCATTTCCCAAAGCCAATCGCAAAGTTTTGATCATCCCGCAGATCTCAACCAAATACTCGGAGCGTGAGCGTAACTATTCAAAAATCGCCGAAGGCATCTCCCGAATCGCCGCACTCCGAAGGGGCAATTATTTCGCATTTTTTCCAAGCTTTGATTTCCTGGAAAGAGTCGCTGCATTAATGAACCCCCTTTCAGGCTACACCTTCATCGCACAAGAGCGGGACATGAAAGCTCCGCAGGTGCAGGAGATTATCGAACATCTTCGCTCTCAAATCGCACCTACAATCGTTTTTGCGGTCCAGGGAGGATCATTTTCGGAGGGCGTGGATTATCCGGGCGAAATGGTGATCGGTGCTTTTGTCGTCGGGCCACCATTGCCGAGTTTCGACCTCGAGCGTGAGCACATGAAGCAGTATTATCAAAAGCACTATCACGCGGGTTTTGATTACGCCTACACCATCCCGGCAATGGCCAAAGCGATTCAGGCCGCCGGTCGAGTCATTCGCTCGGAAACTGATCGTGGACTTATTGTCTTGATGGACAATCGTTTCGTGCTGCCAAATTATTCGCGCACCATGCCCAGGGATTGGTTCGAAACCCAGGCAAGCGAACTCGTTTCAACCCGTATTTTGAAGGAAGTCTCGGAGTTCTGGGAGCACTCACTGATTCTGACAATTGCAACTGCCTTTGTGGGTCTGCTTAGCCTTCACCACACTTTCCCTCTGTAAACACGGGAACGTGGGTCGCGATCGTGAAATTCTTTTTGGAATTCGGCCTGAAAAGATCCACTCCACGGTGATCTCTACAAACTGAGCGGTATTCGAATTGAATTTGCCCCTCTTTCATCAGAGTGGCGGTACGATATTTTTTTGACGGTTCCGACAACAATACCAAACCGCCTCAGCTGCCATTTTAGTAAAACTCGAAGCCTCCCCAGCCCCCTGCCGCCGAATGTGTTACTATTAACGTATGCGCAAGTGGCCGCGCCTTTCGCACACCCTTGTCTCGTTTGCTCTCACTCTGGTCCTTTTATTGGGAACTGGAGAGCGCACCTTTGCAGACGATCCCGCCCACCCCGGATCAGGCAATGCCGATACTGCGCCCGTTACGCCAATTGATACCTTGAACCCGTTGGCGGATTTCATTCGCCAACTCATTATTACGGTCGGTAACGGCCCTCTCTATCATCCGAGTAGAGAAATCGATCGAATCGTGGGAAGTCCTTGGACTTTGAACCCCACAACGGCCGAGAAGTTTGCCAGGCTGCCAGCCAATCTTCAAATGCAATTCAACTCCGCCCTTTCGCGCAATCCGCGCACGCTGATTCAACAGCCCAACGAGGCCCTTCAGATTTCGGACGCCCTATCGACGTTTAATGACTTTGCCGGCCGCGCCAGCAGTTTCTTTTCCCCTGAAGAATGGATCGATTTAGCGGTCTTTTATCTTTCCAGGCAATCCTTTTTTCCCCCCTCCAGTGACCAAACTGGATGGCAAAAAATCAAAAAATTGATTTCTGACAATATTGTCTACATAGGTGCCGGGATTTTGGCTGGCGCAGCGTTGAGCAATCAAATGAGCTTGGGAGTGAGCGAAAGCCCGCTTAAATGGTCAGGGCCAAAAGGGCGCGAACAAAACAAAGCAGGCTGGTACGCATCGTTTCGCGATTTTGGCATTAAACTTCAACCCACCCTTCGAACTGGGGTGTCGCTCAATTCTCCCGAATTGGATCTTTCCTTAGGGGGGGTCTATAAGATAAATCCCTCTCCTGGAACAGAGCACTTTGACATCGAGTTTTTTGCCCGTGAACATGCCGTGGCGTCTGTCACAAAGCCTCACGGCTGGGACGTGGGCGTAAGCAGTTCCGGAAAATTAAAAGTGGACACCCCTCAGCCAGGCAGAGGGCGTTTCAATGTTGGCCTCGACGCCTACGCTGTGCGCATTGATTCAAATGCGAGTAGCCCTTGGCGATTGATGACGAGCACTTCGTTTGCGACAGATTTTGTTTCGCAAACGCAGACCCGCTTGAACGTCGGCGTGCAGGATTTGGAAAATGACATAAATGTCGGCCTTTCGTTCCAGGATCTTACGGACACGCTCCAACCCATCACAGGGAATCAATTGCAGGTGGGGATGTTTCTCAATGGCACCTTTGAATCTCGGAGCGGCTCCGCCGCGACACAAATGCGAATAGGTGCACAAAATGTTCGCGAAGACTCGATGTCATCCGGCAACTTCACAAGCGCTTGGATGCGGTCAAAGCTCAACTCAAAACATTTGGATCAGGAGAACTCACCTTAAAAGAGGAGAGCGAGCTTTTGGCGTTACGGTGGGATCTTGAAAATTCAATGACCCAAACGCGAGAGAATTTGAGTATCGATTTTAAGGAATATGTCAGATTTAGGGACCATTTTCTGTTTTTCCAGAAACACAAAATTCTGGACGACGATTTACAACAAAAAGGCCCGCTGGATGCGCATGATTTTGAAGAGGCGCAAAAAGAGCTGGGCAGCCCCGCCTACTCCCATCCCTATGTGACCTACTCGAGTCCAGCAGTCACCAATCGAAGCACAAAGCCCGCTGAAGAAACCGTTGTCCCCCTGACTTCGCCCGTGACTCCAAGCGAGAACAATTCAAGCGGCGTGGGTCGGTGACCCCTAATTCCAATCAAACACAACCTCAACCGAGTCCGCCTTCCGCGTTCCATCAGCATTGAACACGTCAGTCTCGGCCATTTTAATGGTTTGTGTCTTCGTTTTCCCAGGCTTACAGCCCGTTCCCGATCCTTGAGTGAAGGTAATCTGGTAAGTATCCCCGACGATCAATGACGCCAGCACGATCTGAAAAATGTCATCATTTGGATCAACATCCACCACCGATTTTGAGACAAAATCATATCGGTAATCAGGGTGCGCAAAAAACTGGCTCGAAATCGCCTGAGCACGCCCCTCCACAAAAGCATCAATCTGAATCACATTACGATTCGAAGAATCCGCCGCATCGTCCATGCACGACACATTCGCATGAGTCAGGACAATCGGCACAAAATTCTTCTTGTCGACCGTGCTAATAAACTCCTGCAGACCCGCCGTCAATTTAAGCGGAGCCAGGGATGTCGTATACGAATCCACCAAAATACAATTCTTCTCGCCCGCGCACAACGAATCCGAGTTAGGCGTGAAGTTATTCAAATTAACGATCTTGCTCCCATAAAAAAGGGTCGTGACTGTCTTAACCTTCCCTCCCCCTCCCCAAATGTCCTGGCAAAGCTTGATAAGCCCTTTGAACTTGATCTCCACGCGATCCAGGCTCGGATCGTGCCCCGTGTTCGGAATGCTCAGCGTCTTTTTAAAATTAAACGCATCCACAAGATCCTTAAGCGCCGGTGTCCCACTCACCTTCGCGACTTTAGAGAGGTCAGGAATCACTTCATCCGTCGAGTCATAAATAACCAAACCATCTGAGTTCAGGGCCTGAATCCGATACGAAGACACCACACAGCTATCGGTAAGTGCTGCGGCTTGAATCGGCTGATCGTAGAATCCGTTTAAGGCGGACACCTTCGAGGGATTAAGCAGTTGCAGCTGAAACTGCGTTTCGGGCCCGCGGGCGCACCCCGCGAGTAGACCAGAACCCAGCACAAATGCTAAAAGTAACTTCTTCATTTTCAACCTCACTCTTTTGGTGCAATCTCGATTTGATCAACGGCAATCACGTAACGTCCACCCATGTTTTCGCGAATCACATCCCCCGGCGGAACGTATTTGTCTTCAAATACGCCTCCACCTGATTGGGGTATCGACGGTGCAAAAAGATTCGCTTCGCCCCCAAATTTTTCCAAAATCTCCTTAACCTCCACAGAGCCCGCTTCTTTTTCGAGAAACTCACCTAAGTCTTCTTTGGAAATTCCGCTAGGCACCTCGGGCTTCCCTTCAGGAACTGCGGGCTTTGCATCAAACTCCTTAAGTTTTTTCCCGAACCCCGTATCGCCGCTGCCTTCTTTAGCTTTTTCGCCCTTCCCACCCGCCAAAGCCTTATCGTGGTCTGACTTGATCGGCTTATTTAAAATCGCTTGATACTTTTTATCGACCTCCCCGAGCTCAATCTTCTGAACCGAAAAGGGCCCCGCAGTGGCGGTCAAAACCTTCTCACCCGTGCCCAGGGAAACCGGTTTTGTTATCCGATCCGAACTGACATCGCACTTGCCCGAGACACACAACATTTCGACCTCACTCATCGCGACATCAGTGCCGCGCACCCCCATGACCGCACTTCGCGTCCGAATCATAAAAGGCTTTGCGCCCTTGCGACTGCCCACAAGAACACGAATCCGGCCTGCGACGAGGTTCAAGCTGGCACTCACCTCGTCACTTTCAATTTTTTGTTCCCCTTTTTCCTGGGTTTTGCGAGGCGGGCTCACCCTCATCTCGGAGTCCTCGCCCAAATCGACAATGGCATTATCTGTCAGGGCGATCTTTGCCTTTGAATTGGCTTCGGTCTTGACCACTTCACCCGCTTTGAGAAAAACGCCCAGAGTAGCTGGTGTTGCTTTGCTCTCCGGATCAAGCGAAATGATTTGCACTTTACCTTCCATGAAGATCAGTCTCCCCGCGGGAAGCTCCACCTCAGACCAAGCCCAAGGCGTGTGCGCAAGAAAGCCAAATAAAGCGCCCGCCACGACTTCAAGGATCCAAACCGAAACGATATTCTTTTTCATATGCTCAAATCCTCACAGCCTGAATCCCAGCGACAGTGAAGTCACTGTTTTCGAATATTCTACCGACGTATCATTTGAGCTGTTTCGCTCAAATGAAAAATCTCCCTGGGCGAAAAACTTCGACCCCAGCAGCGCCTTAAGATCCTTCGTCACTCCCACCGTAAACGCTGCCGTTTTATCTGCGCGAACCGGTTCCCGCTTCGGATATTTAAAATAGCGATATTCAGCCGAAACAAACGGATTGAATGCGTCATCGCCAAATTGATAGCCGATCCGCCCAAGAGCCTTACCGCCTACCTGCTGGTAATTCACGCCCTTGCTTTCGTTCAAGACAAAAGCGCCCCCGATGAAACCCGGGAAACTTTTCAACGCAAAAAAGTGATATTCGGCCCCAAATTCAGATTTAAAATAAGTTTTCTGATTCTTGGTATCGCGTGCGTCTTCTACAAAGTTACCGTAACTCAGCGGGACCTTGAAGACGAGGCGACGATTCTGCTTAAGATCCACCTCAAAAGCCGGCGCAAGCCGATTCTCAAACAGCAGTCCCGCCATCCCAGCCGAGTTCACCATAAAATAATGCACGCCATCAGCGAGCGTGATCCGCAGCGCCCCTCGCTCTGTGAAAACTTCAGCCATATTCAGGCCCACATCAAGGGTGTCAAAGTTCTTGAGATCTCGATTGTGATTATAATTATAGGCCAAATGGGTGCCCAAGGAGAAATCTTGTTTCGAGAGCGCTGAAGTTGTGAACTTAACCATGCCAAAAACAGGCATTACCAAGCCGCCCCGCGACGAGATCGCTGAAGCCGCTAAATCGCCTGTGGGTTTTAGCAGTACATTTGAGTCATATTTTTCAGCAATTTGAAGGACAAGCTCCGTGCGACTCTCAGCCTGTTCACTGCTCTTGAGTTTCGCATAAAGGCCACCGCCAGTCACGCCCCCGACTAAGCGCTGCAAATCTGGATCCTCCGGAGAATCCCAAAGTGCGAGCCGGATTTGTTCTAACGACTCTTTAACCCGCCCCGAACTCTTGTACACTTCCGCCAAATTGACCCGATAAAAAGATCGCAGTCCCGGTTCAGATGTTTTCTCAATCGCCAACGCGAGATCTTTTTCAGCTTCAAGATAGTTCTGTAATTTGTAATAAGACAAGCCCCTCAAATTTAAGACTTCTGGGTCATGAGACGAATCCACTGAAGAATCCGTTAAGTACTCGTTAGCTTTTGCGATGCTTTGATCATATTCTTCCGCTTGAAAATGAAAAAAGGAAAGCTCGCGCAGAATCACCAAATCGTGATCGGTATGATCCGAGGCCCGTGCCCCAGGACTCGCCACGCCGGCCGCTAAACCCATTGCCAGAACCAACCCGATATTAAGAAGAAGTTTTTTCATGATCATCTCCCCCTTAGATCCGCAAGCCAAATTTGAGGGTTGCCGTATTTACGCCCACGATATTGGCCCACTCTAATCCTGTAACAAATCCGCCGCCTTCAAGCACCCCACCGACGGAAACGTGCAAGCCACTCACCCGCGGCGACTCCGAGATCGATACTTTAGTAGAGCTATATTTAAAGTCCATGCTGCCTGTCGCAAATCCATACCCCAACCAAAGAGACGCCCAGCTGAAGCGTTTCCCAAAAGTATGAAGGACGCCATACCCCGTGTTCCCGATGCTATAGTTCGTGCCTTTTTGAATGCCAAAATTGTGATAGTTCAATCGGATACTGCTATCGAGTTTCGAGGATGGCATCAGCGCCGCTAGATAATTCCATTTAAGGCCTCCGGCCCAGTAATGCTCAGAGACTGAAGTAAAAGTAAGCGGAGGGAGAAACTGCGCATCCACCGCAAGACCAAAAGGAAAAGCAAGCTGCGTATATAAAGAGGGCAGCTGGGGCAAGAGGGTATACTTGCCCACGTCGTTGGCAGAACTTTCCAACCCCGGCAAGGACTCAAGCGCCGTCTTCAAAGTACTGCTGCCAAAACCGCCAACAAGAAGCCCGAACTCGACCCCTATATAATGAATCTTTGTTTCACCTGGAAACAAATTCTTAGGAATCAAACTCGCCAGCAGCGACGCATTGAGGAGCCGCACACCCTCCACGTCACCCAGAACACTGGCTTGAGATGAAACACTCGTTGCTAAGACACACAAAACCAATAACCACTTTGCCATCCCTGATCTCCCTCAAGGTTCAAAGTATAGGAGGATGCCGCTCGTTGTTACAACACTAAATTTGAGGGTTTTATTCCCGAATAACGCGCAAAAATCTCGGCCAACTTAGTCATGACCGGGAGGGTGGTTTCAAGCTCCCTTTTATGAAGCAGGTAACTCGCATCGGTGAGCAGATAAGCGTGGATTTCATCCTCAAAGACGGCGGGGTGGTAACCCACGGCCAATTTTCGGCTGAACTTCGTCGTCGGTACTCCGAACATCGCCCGCCGCACCTCATCGCGATACGCATCGCTGGTAAAAAACAATCCATGAGCAAGCTCATGCTTGAGCGTCTCAGGACGATCCCCTTCATAGGTCCCGATCACGTAAAACCTTCCCTCGACCCCTTGAAACAAATCAAGCATCATTTTTTCACGCCGGGTTTGATACTTGAACTCCTTGCGATAAAAAGGAGCGAACACCCGACTCGGAATGTTGAATCCAGCCCAATCCTCATAATAACTGAACTGGCCTTGCACGCGCGTGTACCAGGCTTTGTACTCCCCAAGCGTAAAAATCCGGCCACGGAAAAACGGCGATTCAGAATACTCCTGAAACCTTAGAAACATCTGCGCAAGTTCTCGCTGATTGGCCATCACCAGATGAAAAATCCCCGGCAGGAGTTGCCTTACGGTGCACTCACCCTTGATATGCGCGATACTCCGCGGAGAAATCAATGCCAGATCCGGGCGAAAAGCTTGCAAGCTCTGCCGATCTGCGGGCACCTTGAGGTCAATATTTTTCATCACAACCAAAATATCAGGCGCGCCCTCTCAATGCAACGCTCTCAGAACAGCTTGAGCCAGTTCCTCCGAATCCACAGGTTTGGCAAGATGCGCCTGATAGCCCGCCGACAGTGCTAACTCCCGACTCTGCGAATCCGCATGCGCCGTCAGGGCCACAGCCGGAGTTTGCCCCCCTCTTGCGGGTCCCAATTTGCGAATTTTTCGAATCAAGCTGTAGCCATCTTCAAAAGGCATCGCAATGTCGCTCAAGATCACATCCGGCCTGGACTTCTCAAACTCCACTAGCGCCTCCGTTACGGATGATGCCAATCTGACTTGCGCCCCAAAAGACGAAAGCACTTCCTGGATCGCGCCTAACATAAAAGGTTCATCATCCACGCAAAGAACGCTAATCCCGCCCAAATCAAGACGCGCCGTGGGCTTGTGCCTCTCGTAGACGACTCCCGTGAAGCGTGCGGAGGAGCTCAGCGGAAAACTCACGATGAAGGTCGCGCCTTTTCCCGCCCCTTCGCTTTGCGCCTCAACCGTACCCCCTTGGAGTTTTGTTAAACTATCTACCAATGCCAGTCCCAGACCCAAGCCGCCATGCACTCTTGTGCTTGAAGAATCGGCCTGAGAAAACTGATCAAAAATATGCGGCAGGAAAGCGGCTGAGATCCCTTTTCCCGAATCCCGGATGCTGAGCTGCACCCTGTCTTCAGATGGCGAATGACAAACCGAGAGTCTCACTTCAATTTTACCATCTAGCGGCGTAAATTTAATCGCATTCGTAAGCAGATTCCACACAATCTGTTTGAGTCGCCCAGAGTCCCCTGCGACAAAAAGGGGCATTGACCCCAGGTCCACGCTGATGTGAATCGATTTTTTCTCCGCCGTTACTCGAAGCGAATTGATGACCTTTTCAACGATTTCCATTAATTCGACGTTCTGAATATCAAGGACGATTTTCCCGACGCTAATCCTCGAAATATCCAGAAGATCATTAATAAGCTGGTTTTGCGAGAGGGCGCTATCTTCAATTACCTGGAGCCCCACAGCTGCTTTAGACGGGTCAAGTCGTCCGGACTTGAGCAGTTGGGACCAACTTAGAATCGCCGTCAGTGGCGTCCGCAGTTCATGGGAGAGGGTTGCAAGAAAAATGTCTTTGGTGTGATTGGCTTTTTCCGCAGATTCTTTGGCTTGGCGCAAGGATTCTTCTGCCCTTTTTCGTTGGGTGATATTGTGAAACGTTCCGTACATTCGCAAAGGCTTGCCCAATTCATTGCGCTCTACCTCGCCCTGTGCATGAACATACAGCATCTCGCCGCTGGGTCGAATAATTCGATAATCAATTGCGTAAGGGCGCCCTTCTTTAGTTGCAGCCATTACGGCTTGTTCCACCCGAGGTCTATCCTCAGGGTGCACCTGCTTGAAGAACAGTTTCAAATTCGCAAGAGCCCCTGAAACCGGTAGACCTAGAATTCGAAACGCTTCTGCGGATCCCTGGATTACGCCGGTCAATACGCTCCAATCCCAACTCCCAAATTCGCCGATCCGCTGGGCGCGTACAAAGCCCCGCTCAATTTCATCTCTCACAGCGTCGGCCCGTGCAGCCTGAGCGGCCGCACGCAATGTAAGCACAACAGCAATAGAAGTTAATAACAAAGTAACAAGCACCTTCTCGGTAAGGGGGCCCAAGTCGAAGACGTGTTCGGTAAATCCGAGCACGATCTCGATGAGAGAAGGGACGACAACGGCAAGGGGGACCGCCCACCGCGAAATTTTTCCACCGTCTGAATCACTCAAAATCAAAGACATGAGGCCATCGGAGGGCCGCGCTAAAATCACCGCAACCGAAAGAACCAAAAAGAGTGAAGCAGACATCCCCGTGGAGAGGAGCCAGGAGTCGGATTCAAATCCCCCATAACTGATCAGCACACCTGAATAGAGTTGGCCCACGACTATGGCTCCGGCCGCAAAAAAAAGAAGCACCACGAGGGCTTTCGAAAACGACAATTTACGTGAGCCCTTTGTCTGAATCAGAATCAAGACGAAAGACAGAATAACGGTAAAGAGCGCGATCACTATTGTGGGTTGAGGCTGTAAAAGACCTCCCCGCGCAATGAAAAGGGTAAACCCAAGCGCCAGAGACAAAAAAGGGATCCCCCGATGCGCCACGGTACCTAGCAACGAAGTCGGTCTTGTCTGAATCAAAAACACACTAAGCGAAAGCAAGATGAACGCGAAGCACTGAAGTGGCGTGCTGGGCCTAAGCCAATGCGGCCAACTCCTCGGGGGCACCATCCCGAGAGTCCAAGCTAAGAGGATACCCACGGCGATCGCAAGCACACCAAGCGAAGCGGCTTGCGAAACTTTGCGCGAGAGGCGGGCGAGCGCAGCCCCTGGTTCATGAGCAATGGCGGTCAATGTTTGTGGGTTCATTTATGGAGTCCGCTTGTAGTTGCGCCGGTTAATTTTGTCGACCTTATTCGGACAACTTAGGCCTGATTCTGGGCGTGCAAAATGCAACTTTTCCAGCGCGACAAGACATGGGTTTGCCGGCCCATTTACGGGGGCTATTTAAGTTTTGACAGCAGCCTGGGAATGAGTCCAATCATGATGTGCGGAACAAAGAGTTGTTAGATTTTCTAGTGTATTTTCTCCACCCTCGGATACAGGGATCTTATGATGAAATTCGATCCACCTACTTTGGTTGCATCGTTTTTCAGAGTCGGGGGTGCCGCTAAGCGAATCACTAATTGATTCAGAGACATGAGTACATCGCCCTTGATCGCGTAATCTGATTTGATGAAGGAGCTGAGCGGGAATCGGGACGCGCTTCGGGGGCCGAGAAGTTTGCTTAGTTTGTTTTAGCGTCGGCATGGGTTCAACTTGTATCGATACAAGCTGCGAGCTCTTAAGCACGCCTTCACCAGCGCCCTTTTTCGCGATTTGTCTCTTTGCTCTACGTACAGGATCAAAGCGTTTTAAGTGCGCCTGGGTCATCGTCGTTATTGTTTCCTCAAGCGAAACCGCTCGGCCCCTGGCTTGACTTAAAAGATCCTGGACGCGCCTCAAAGCGAGCATGTCAGCTTCGGATAATCCCACCACCAGCTTCACGCGGTTTTCGTTCACGTAACTTGCACCCTCTTGCGTTGCGGTCTGGGGCCGGATTTTCGCGACTTCTTTTTCGAGCTGCCGTTGCGATAGTGATGAGGCCTTTTCAAGCCAAAGGTCTTTATTCTGGCGTGTGAGGATCGGCGTGATTCTCCTGGCATTGGAAAGGGTTATTGAGCCCTTGGCAATGTGCTCTCGCAGCTCGGGCACTTCAGCGGCCTTGCGGGCAACCGTAATCAGATTGTAAGCAACGCCTTCGGAAAGTCCAAGCTCGCGGACAACGTAGAGGAAAAGACTGGCGTGTCCGTGTTTGAGATAGATACGATGGCGATCCACCTGTGCGAGAATTTCTAATAATTCAGCTTCCGCTCTTTTGTAGCGAGTGCTGAGTTCCAAAGCACGGAGATGGATTTGTTGGGTGAGTAGAGGAGAGTGATTAAGCGACATGCGCGCGGGTCCTTTCATTATGAGGTCATTCAGACGATTTATATGAAAATAATGAAAGTGCGCGACAGGAGTGATTGAGGAAAAACAGTGTATTTAAAAGTCGCACTTTTTATCGTAAAAGTAGACTATTTATCGCAGAAACAACCATTTTATTCAACCAAAATCTTTCCAAAAATACGTCTGAAAAACAAGCCCACCCAAAATCAACTAAACGGCCACACCCCAACCATTGCCGTGGGAGCTTTGGCAAAAACGTGTCGCGCTGAAGGCGTTGAATCCGGCGAAATCATAAACGCGAACTTTTTCGAACGTCTTTCCAGATCAAGGGATCAATGCTTTGCCGATTAGAACCGGAATTCCGGCACTCAAGCCGCCTATTTAGCATTTGCGGGCACCCCGATTATATTTTATGCTAGCCTTACTTTAGGACCCGTTTATGAAGCTTAATACTACAAAAATGCAGATACGAGTTCCCTATCTCATCGCCCTGTCCTTCATTGCGGCGATTTCCATCGTTGGGTTTGTTATTGTGCATTATGCAGAAGTCACGGAGACCAACGGCGCCTACACCATTAACATCAGTGGGAGACAGCGCATGCTGTCTCAACGTACAGCCTTACTCGCCAGTCAGCTTTCGAGATCTGAGGCCAGGCCCTCCACCGAAGTGAGAACCCTGCTTTCAGATGCTTTGGCGTTATTTGAAGAATCCCATAAAATATTATTTAATCTTTCCAAGCAGGCCAACCACGGCGATCCAATCCATTCTCTTTACCTGGCCAGCGGTGAGCATTTGGATGCCGATGTTCAAGGATATATTCAAAGTGTTAGAGAAACAATGAACCAACCCACTGCAGCTAATATTCAGAACCTCCAGCTCAAAGCGAATCTCATTCTCCCCAAACTTGATAAGGCTACGGTGCTTTTTCAGCAACAAAGTGAGCACCGCTCACAGGGGTTTGTAAACCTTCAGACACTTTTTTTCGTCGTGACTCTGGCTGCTTTGGCCATTGTGGCCTTCTCCATTTTCTTGCCGATGGAGCGCCGTATTTTGCGTTCGCAGGAAAATGCAATCCACACCTCAAATTTGACCACGTTGGGCGAGATGTCTACCGGCATGGCGCACGAGATCAATCAACCCTTGGCCGGCATTTCGCTTGCCGTGCAGATGATTAAAAAGTTGAAGGAAAAAAATCGGCTTAGCGACGAGGAACTTAATAACTCGCTCCAGGACATCATGGCGGCGGTTGCGCGATCTACAAAAATCATTGATCATGTTCGAATTTTTGCCAAGCAAGAGGCCCTCTTATTCAAATCAATTGACATCAATGAAACGATTGAATCAGCGCTCTCGCTGATGGGCGAGCAGCTCAAACTTCGCGGCATCGAGATCTCCAAGAATCTGAGCGCTGCATGCCCCAAGATCAACGCCGATCCCAATCGACTGGAACAGGTTTGGATCAATCTGCTGGCCAACGCCAGGGACGCGCTGGATGAAGGCACTGAAGACCCTAAAAAGAAAATCTCGATCACGACGAAGCTCAGCGGAGAGAGTGTTCTTGTCGAAATAGCCGATAACGGGATTGGCATGACAGACGAGGTTAAGAAAAAAGTTTTTGAGCCTTTTTTCACGACCAAACCCGTCGGTAAGGGAACGGGGCTTGGGATGGCGATTGTTCACGGGATTATCGCCGCGCATCAGGGGGCGATCGAAATAGGGAGTGAACCGAAAAAGGGAACGACGCTAACGGTGAGATTGAGCTGCACCTAGGGCGCTTCTCACGCGCCGCAATAGTGCGGTCGACAGCAATAAGTCCAAAATCCGAAGACAAAATCCGAGATCTTCTTCAAGTTTCCCCCCATTAACCCGACCCGTATAATGAATGGCTATTTTCAAATCACCGACGCACCTCAGCCCTGAGCCATCTCCTCGATGGAACACCCTGCTCCCCTATCTCGTGCTCGCCGTTCTTCTGTCCATTACCTTGCTGCTCTGGCAGCGGATCAGCCTCAACGCCCAGCTAAGGAGTGAAGCTCGATTTGTCAATGAAACCACCGGCATTCAAAATCAAATCATCCACCGCTTGAATGATCATGAAAAACTGCTCCGAGCGGGCGTGGGCCTGTTCAATAGCGTGGGTGAGGTAAACCGGACGCATTGGCGGCAATTCGTTTCGGCGCTGGAACTTGACCAAAACCATCCGGGGATTCAAGGATTGGGATTTTCACTTTGGATCAACCCTGAGCAAAAAGAAGCGAATATTCGCAAAATCCGGGCAGAGGGTTTTCCTGAATATGCGATTAAGCCCGCTGGCGAGCGCGCAAACTATACCTCCATTATTTATCTGGAGCCGTTTAACTGGCGCAATCAACGCGCGTTTGGGTACGACATGTACACCGAGTCCATTCGGCGGCAGGCGCTTGATAAATCCAAAGACTCTGGATTAAGTATGATCACGAGCAAAATCACCCTTCTTCAAGAAACCGAAAAAGAAAAACAAAATGGAATTCTAATGTATGTCCCGGTCTACCGGCCGGGCTTGAGCACCGACACCATCGAAAATCGCCGAGCCGCCCTCATAGGGTTCGTATATAGCCCCATTCGTATGAGTGATTTTATTTATGGCACCATGAAGAATCTTCCCAATGGGATCGCCTTTGAGATCTCTGAGGAAACCTCAGCAACACCGGATAAAACACTGTTTGACAGCCTTATTGCCGAGAAAATAACGTTACCTCTCGGGCACACATCGCACTTCAAAACCGTCAATAAAGTGGATGTCTTCAACGGGCACCCCTGGATTTTTTCGTTCAAAAGTCTGCCCGCTTTTGAGGCTGCGGTAAAAAGCGATGACTCCAACGTCGTTCTTGTTTCAGGACTTCTCTTAAGCTTCATCTTGTCCTACCTTTCTTTTATAGGAGCTTCGGATCGCAGAAAAGTGATGTCTCTTGTAAAGACCAGAACGAGGGAGCTTGAAGCGAGCAAAACCGAGACGCAGAGACAGAAGGCGTTTCTCGACAACATTCTCAACGTGCTCCCCGATCTCGTGAGCTACGCGGACGCTGATTTGAGATTTCAATATGCCAACCCCGCTTACGAAAAATGGTTCGATGGCGAGTCCCACCCTATACTCGGGCAACCCGTCCAAGAAGTATTAGGAGAAGCGGCATTTTCAAAAGCCAAACCCTTCCTTGAAAAGGCGCTCAAAGGAGAGAAACAAGAGTTTCAGGTTACCCTCCCCTATCTCATCAAAGGAGAGCACATTGAAAAGACCGTCTACGCGCACTATATTCCCGACCTTCAAGCGGATGGCTCCATTAGGGGAGTTTTTACAGTCGTCCGAGATATTACCGAGCTAAAGCGCTCAGAAGAAGCCATAAAACAGCTCTCCGCCCGAATGTCTTTAGCGACCAAAGCGGGCGGGGTTGGCGTGTGGGATTACGATATCGTCAACAATCATCTGGAGTGGGACGATCAGATGTTTAAACTTTATGGCATTGAGAAGAATCAATTTAGCGGGGCTTATGAAGCTTGGCGTTCGGGTCTGCATCCCGAGGATTCGCAAAGGGGTGATCAAGAAATTACCGCCGCCATCACCGGCGAAAAAGAGTTCAACACAGAATTCAGGGTCGTGTGGCAGGATCACTCTATTCACCACATCAGGGCGCTCGCGCTCGTCCAGCGTGACGAATCAGGTAAAGCCTTGCGCATGACCGGCACCAATTGGGATATCACGGAGCGCAAGCAGGCAGAAGCCGAACTCTGGAAAGCCAACAGCTCGCTTGAGCGAGCCACCGCTCGAGCCAATGACCTGGCAGTACGTGCGGATACCGCCAACGCCGCCAAAAGTGAGTTCCTTGCTAATATGAGCCACGAGATTCGCACCCCGATGAACGGGGTCATCGGCATGACTCAGTTACTTTTAAACACTCCGCTGGACAAGGTCCAGCGACGCTACGCCGAGACCGCCCGCTCCAGCGGCGAATTTTTGCTGGAGCTGATCAACGACATCCTGGATTTTTCCAAGAACGAGGCTCATAAGCTCAACTTGGAGTCGATTGATTTTGATTTGCACGCCCTGCTCGATGGCTTTGCGCTCCCGTTTGCTACGCACGCTCATGATAAAGGTCTGGAGTTTATCTGTGCCGCAGCCCCTGAAACCCCCACCTGCCTACGAGGGGACCCGCTTCGCCTGCGACAAATCCTAAATAATTTTGTAAGCAATGCCTTAAAATTCACAAAACAAGGTGAAATCGCCGTACGCGTCCGCGCGCTTGAGGAAACTGATACCCCAACGGAAAAGAGTACACTGCTCCGATTTTCGGTCAGGGACACAGGGATCGGGATCCCCTCTGATCGGTTGGCACTGTTGTTTGAAAAATTCTCGCAAGTCGACTCCAGCACCACACGCAAATATGGGGGAACGGGACTGGGCTTGGCGATTTCAAAGCAACTTTCGGAGATGATGGGCGGAACCGTGGGGGTAAGCAGTGTTGAAGGGGGCGGTTCCGAATTTTGGTTCACCGCACGGTTACTAAAGCAAGACTCAGCAGCCGCGCACCCTGCTGTTGTGGCCAACCTTACCGGCAAGCATGTTTTGATTGTCGACGATAATCACACGAACCGCGAGGTACTCATGGCGCAGCTCGCGGCTTGGGGCATCGCCGCCGAAGAGGCTAGCGATGGTCCTATGGCCCTTAGCGAAGTTCTCCGCGCGCACGACTTAAAGACGCCTTTTGATGGGGTTCTAATTGATATGCAAATGCCAGGTATGGATGGTCTCGACCTCGCAAAAAAAATAAAGAGCGAAGTGACTTTAAAGGGGATCCCTCTTGTGCTCATGACCTCGGCGCCCCCGCAAGGCTCCCACCCACAATCAGAAGAACTCAGCATTAGTGCCTACTTACCCAAGCCCACGGGCTATGCCGACCTTCTTGATTGTCTGTCTCTTCTCTTTGAACATTCTACGGGCGCCTCTGCTAAAAATGCGTCGCCACCTTCGATCAGCACCCCGCAAGAGTCCCACAACGGCTTCAACCGCTCCGCACGCATCTTGATTGTCGAAGACAATGAAACCAACCAACAAGTCGCACTCGGAGTCCTGCAACTCCTCGGATTCAGTGCGGACGTTGCCCCCAATGGCAACGAGGCCCTCAAAGCTCTGGCAGCGCGGGATTATGATTTGGTCTTGATGGATGTGCATATGCCTAAAATGGACGGTTACGAAGCCACCCGGGTGATTCGTAACCCTCAATCGGTCGTCAAGAACCACCAGATCCCAATCATTGCGATGACCGCCAATGCCTTGGCGGGTGACCGCGAAAAGTGCCTGAAGGCTGGCATGAATGACTACCTGGCGAAGCCTATCGAAGTGAAACGAGTCAAAAACAGCTTAGGTAAATGGCTCCCCCACCCTCCCGCCGTTGAGATTTTCGAACCTCAGTCACTGCTCATGCGAGTGCAGGGAGATCATGAGATCGCCAGACGCATTGTGGAGGTGTTTTTAAAGGACGCACCAGCACGGATCGAGGAACTGCGCGGGCACCTTTCCTCGGGCGATATCACGAATGCAGAAATCACCGCTCACGCGATCAAAGGCGCGGCCGCAGGCATTTCGGGCAGCCAAATGCGGGCGCTCGCAGAAAAAATGGAGCAATTGGCACACGCGGGTGATCGAGAGGGTGTGACAAGCCTTTTAACAGCTCTGCAAACCTCGCTTGGACAATTGCAGGAGCAAATTGAAAAATGGCGCGCACAAAGGACTGAAAAATGAACAACCAAATCAAAATCCTCATCATAGACGACAATCAAGTGGCGCGCGAAATGGCAAGGATGATGCTGGAAAAGAACGGCTATCAGGTCATCGCCCTCAGTAGCGGGATCACTTGCAATGAAACGATTGCGGCGGAAAAACCAAATCTCGTACTCCTCGACATCATGATGCCTGTTCTCAACGGCAAGCAGGTGCTGCAAAAAATTCGGGAAAAATACTCAGAGCTTCAAATACCCGTGATTATGGTGACTTCGCAATCAGATACCTCGGAGGTCGTGGAGTCCCTCAAACAGGGCGCCAATGACTACATCACAAAACCTATCCAATTCGACGTCGCATTGCGAAGGATTCAAACCCAATTAACGCTGGTGGAGATATCCGAAACCACTAAGCGCAAAACGGAGCTCGACGCCATCCAAGCCGCGGTGCGGACTTATAATCATGAAATCAATAACCCGCTCGCAGCGGCAATCTTCGTTTTGACGATGCTGAAAAAGCGGATGACTCAAGTTGAGGATCTTGCGGATGCCAATCAGCTGGAGAGCGCCCTTTGGAACATCTCGGAGCTTTTGAAGAAGACCACCCTTCTGTTAGAAGGAACTTCGCCAGAATACGAGAGTTATGTCGGCGAATCAAAAATGTTCAAACTCAAAGGTAAAGAGGGATAGGCCATGGGAAACATGAACAGGCATAGTAAAATCCTCATCATAGATGACAATCAAGTGGACCGTAAATTGATGAGGCTCATGCTGGAGAATGGGGGGTTTCAGGTCGTGGAGTTGAGTAGCGGTGAATCTTGCATTGAGACGATCGAGGCTGAAAATCCAAATCTAGTCTTGCTCGACATCTTGATGCCCGATATGAGCGGCAATGAAGTGTTGCGGATGATTAGGGAGAATCTCTCAGAGTCCGAAATCCCCGTCATTATGGTTACAGCCAAATCGGACACCTCGGATGTCGTCGCCTCGCTTAAATTGGGGGCAAGTGACTATCTGATCAAACCTTTTCAGTTCGATGTCGCGATCAAAATGATTCGGGCTCACTTAGGGATCGTCATTCCCTCAAATTTCGGCCCAAAGCAAACGCCCATCAATCGAGAATATGAGGCGATCAACCTCCATGAATTACTGACCAACCAGACCTTGGGATTTGACGTCTACCTGCATCTGCAGGAAAACATGAAGTACCTAAAATACATCAGGAGCGATGAGCTCATCACCGATGCCCAGATCGAGCGTCTGAAGTTGCGCAACGTAAGCGAATTGTTCGTGAAGGCGGACGATTTGCCTAAATTTAGGAGCCTTTTCAGCCGCTCCCTCGCCTCCAAACTTACGGACAAAACCCTGGACCCTGAGCAGAAGCTGGCGGTGGTGAAGAACGCCGCCAAGAATTTGCTTGAAAATGTGACTTCGATCAGTAGCGAGCAAGATTGCGCGCAGTGGTCAAATAATTGCGTGCACTTTACCAAAGTGATTGTCTCAGACCTGTGCCAGATGGATTTGACTACGGCCTATGAGAGCATGGAAAAACTACTCGCCTCGACCCCCACCTTGGTGACCCACTCCTTTGCGGTTAGCTCTCTTTCGGTTGTCCTGGGGATGGCGCTGGGCATTTTTGAATCAAAATCTCTGCAGGAGCTCTCAATGGGAGGACTGCTTCACGATCTGGGGATGGCGAAGCTCCCGCCCGAGCTCTTGGAAAAACACCTGCTGATGCAGGAGATGACGGCAGACGAGTTGAAGATATTTCACAAACATCCTGCCCTGGGTGTCGAAAATATCGTCAAGGTTTCCAAGACGCCCATCATCACCGACAACGTAATCAACATCATTCTCGAGCACCACGAATGCGCCGACGGCTCGGGATTTCCAGCGGGGTTGCCTTCATTGCGGCAGTCCTATCTGGTAAAGATCGCTTCGGTGGCAGATCAATTGTCGCTTGAGCTCTCAAAGTACAACGCCTTCGGAGGTGACATAAAATCCATCCTTTTAAGTATCTTGAAAAAACAGGAGACCGGCCAGAAGAAGTTAGACACCAAAATCTTGAAACAACTTTTGGACGCCCTCTGAGATGGAAAACAAGAGCGCCCAAGAGGCGCCTAATTCAAACGACGCAGATGAGGTCAGCACCTACGAACTCAAGGAGATGCTGGCCTCCATGAATGCCCTCGTTGATATCCTTGGCGAGTCGGTTAAACAAAAAGACACGCTGCCGCTTTGGTCCGCGACTTTTGCTCGCTTCTGCGAGTACCTCGAACCGGACCATGCGATCTGTATGCTCAAAAAGGGTGAAGAACTCCAGAGCGTCGCTTCGTACGGCTTTGAAGGCGAATCCCCGCCTTGTGCGCAAATTCAAAAGGCCAGTGATTCGTTGGCCTGGTGGGTTCATGATATTGGCTCATCGCTTATTGTTCCAAACATCTTGAGCGATCACAGATTTAAGAGTAACGAGATGTTCGAGGTTAAGGAAAACACGCGTATTATCGGCAAAGTGGTCGGCAACGGTCAGGAGGTCTACGGCATTTTCCTCTTCTTCTTCTATGCCGCGAGGGTGACGCTGCCGCAATTGCATGGGACCCTGGACAAACTCTGTAAACTTTTGGCGATTGTCGCGCCCCAGTTATTCACGAAAATTAACACGATCGAAACCGCGAAAAGACTAGCCGCGGAAACGCAGATGCAGCTTTTTCAGTCCCAAAAGCTGGCGGCGTTAGGCGAGATGCTTGCCAGTATGGCCCACGAGATGAATCAGCCGTTAGCAGGGATCTCCCTCACGGTGCAGATGATCGAATTGCTAAAATCCCGGAACATGTTAACCGACGTCACGCTTGCAGACATGCTTCAGAAGATAACCGCCTCCGTCGAGCGGTGTGACAAAGTCGTCAAACATGTTCGAGCCTATGCAAGGCAAGACGATGAAAAAAGTGGGCGCTTTTGTGTCGATTCGACGATTGAGTCCGCGCTTATCCTTATGGGAGAATCTCTTCGTATCCAAGGCATTGAGGTTTCCAAAACCCTTAACGCACCTGACATCCAGGTCAGTGGTTACTCCTCACAACTAGAGCAGGTCTGGATCAATATGCTCGGGAACTCCCGTGACGCGCTGGATGAAATGGACGTTGAGTCAAAAACCGTGCATATCCCTTACGCCAAGAAGCTCACAATCAGTTCTAAAGTAGAGGGTGACCGTATCCTCGTTGAGATTGCGGATAACGGCATTGGCATGACGGAAGAGATAAGAAAAAAAACGTTTGAGCCGTTCTTCACAACCAAGCCGGTCGGTAAAGGAACAGGACTTGGCATGACCATCCTTTATGGGATTCTAAAAGTCCATGACGCAGAAATTGATATTCAAAGTGAGCCCAAAAAAGGCACGACGATCACGGTGAGGATCCCGCTGCTCCCGAAAATGCCGGAATAAAACTCAAGCTGTTTTGTGTTGAGCCACTGCAGCTGCCCTAAAGAAAATAGAGAAACAATGTAGATTTGGCCTGATGTGTCCGATATGCTATTTGTGAACATGGAGACGAACAACGCCGCCAGCAAAATTCTCGTGATTGACGATGACCAACTGATTCGCGAAACGTTAGTCAGTTTCCTGCAAATTTATGGCTACGAAGTCGCGAGCGCCGAAGACGGCCAGAGCGGTCTGGAGATTTTCGCCAAATTTTCACCCTGCGTGGTGGTCTCCGATATCCGGATGCCCAAAATGGACGGGATCGAGATTCTAAAAAGAATCAAAGAAACCTCGCCTGAGACCGGCGTGATTCTGCTTACCGGCCACGGGAGCATGAATTCGACGATTGAGGCGATGCAACTGGGCGCCTTCGATTATATCACCAAACCGCTTGACCACAAAAAGCTGGAGATCTCCATACGGCATAATATCGCTCTTCAGCAAATCAGACGGGAACGGGAACTGTTGCAGGCTCAATTATTTGAGTCTGAAAAACGCGCCTCTTTAAGCACTTTTGCGGCCGGCACCGCGCACGAAATCAATAGCCCCTTGGCAGTCGTCATGGCCTATATCGGGCAGGTCCAGGAGATCTTAAACGGATTTCAAAAAGTTCAAGTCGTCGATTTCGAAAAGATGGGTGAAGCCATTAACTACCTTGGCACGACTGAGAAGTCTGCCACCCGCGTGCAAACCATTGTCAGAAGCCTGCTGGCATTTACCGGCCAATTGATGAGTTCGGACTGGGGCGCGACGAATCCTAATGACGTGATCAAGAACGCGTCGGCTTTTCTCAAAAATGGGCTCGAAAAATTCGGCATTACCACGACTTTGAAACTTGAAGAGGGTCTCCCTCCCATCTGGGCAAGCGCCCCTCAGTTAGAAAGCGTATTTTTGGCCCTGCTCTCTAACAGCCAGGATGCCTTTGAAGCCTTAAAAGAGAAGGCAAAAATAAATCCCCATTGTCAAATCACGATCTCCACTTCTCGCCATGCTGACGGGGGCGTGCAGATCATTTACAGTGATACCGCAGGCGGCATGAATCCAGAAACCGCACAAAAGATTTTCAATCCCTTCTTTACGACCAAAGATCTGGGACGTGGCAAGGGGCTAGGCATGTCGGTTTCCTTAGGGGTGGTCCAAAGCCACAAAGGCACGATCACGGTCGAAAGCGCGCTTGATAAAGGGACCTCGTTTACCCTCACTTTTCCCGCTCATATGGACAAAGGAGGATGAAAACCGTCACTCTCTTTAGCTGGGCAAAAAAGCGGCTCAGGGAGTTGATCATAACCCCAAGATCGCGCCTTTATCACGGGCTCGGGGCAACTGTGCCCCTCCTCCTTGCCTTTGTCTTAATCAAGATTAGTCCCGGTTCTTTTCATAATCCCGAACTTTTCCAGTACATTATCATAGCCTCGATCCTCTCCGCGCTTTTTGGCAGTTTTCTTCCTAGCATTTTTGCGGCGATAACAGCGGGCGTTGTTTTCGAATTGCTGGCCAGCGCAACACCTGCCCAAATCTTCGCCCATCCAGGCGACTATTTTAGGCTAGGTCTTTTCATTTTAACTCCAACCTTAGTCAGCTTCATCCTCTCAGCGCTAAAAGATTCTTTCGCCCACGAACTTGCCGGTACTGAAGCCCTGGTAAGGCTCGCAAGTATCGTCAGGAGCTCCACTGATGCTATTGTAACTGTAAACAAAACGGGCATCATTCAGGACTGGAACGCAGGAGCTGAGCGAACATTTGGTTATACGCCTCAAGAGATCATCGGCCAATCAATGATGGTTCTGATCCCCACCAATCAACAGGCAGAAGAACAAAATATTCTGGAAACTATCCAAAAAGGTATTCGTGTCGAACACTTCGAAACCCTGCGACTCCATAAGGATCAAAGCCTGGTTAATGTGTCCGTTACCGCTTCGGAGATATTTGATCACGAAGGCAAATCCTTTGGGATTTCGAAGATCCTGCGCGACATCACCGAGCGCAAAAAAAACGAAGAAGCCCTCCGGCATTTAAATTGG
The DNA here is from genome assembly GCA_903881565.1 of Oligoflexia bacterium. Lineage (GTDB taxonomy): Bacteria > Bdellovibrionota > UBA1018 > UBA1018 > UBA1018 > CAIRTR01. The sequence continues at coordinate 39,009 of CAIRTR010000116.1, forward strand.
CAATATGAAAATGCGGAGACGCTTGGGAACTTCGGGAGTTGGGAACGCAATATTCTGACCGGGCAAATGAGCTGGTCAAAAGGCGCACTTGCAATTTTTGGTCTCGATCCCCAGACAACGAGTCTGAACTTTGAGATATTTTTCAAAATGATCATTTTCGAAGACCGGGATCTCATCACGCAAGCCCTGAACACTGCGTTCGCAAGCCGCTCTAATTATGACGTTGAATATAGACTTCTCAGGCAAGACGGCGCAATCAGAATCGTTCGCGCCATTGGAGCCACTACTTACGACCCCGTGGGGAACCCTGTCCGAATCGCCGGCAGCATGCAGGACGTGACTGACGCTCGAGAGCACGCGCGGGAGTTGGCCAAGTCGCAGAGCCTGCTTTTCCAAACAGCGAAGCTGGCGACCCTGGGGGAGATGTCTGCCGGCATGGCCCACGAGATGAATCAACCGTTGGCAGGGATCTCACTCACCGTGCAGATGATCGAAGTGATGAAGGCTCGAAACCTGCTAACCGACAGTGAGCTTGAAGGCCATCTCAAGAAGATTAACGAATGTGTAAAGCGCTGTGATAAGGTTGTCAAACATGTTCGGGCCTTTGCAAGACAGGAGCACATAGAATTTGACAGCATCTCGGTCGATTCAACCATCGAAAATGCGTTTATGCTCATGGGAGAGTCTCTGCGTATCCAAGGCATTGAGTTTTCCAAAACCC
>CAIRTR010000117.1 GCA_903881565.1 Oligoflexia bacterium
CTTGTGATCAAGATCGTAGAACTTGAAGGCAAGCTCAAAGAGGCGCAAGAGAAGAAAGAAAGGGCGATTTCTCAAGCACAGCTCACAAAGCGTGGTCACGTCTATGTCATATCGAATATCGGATCTTTTGGAGAAGACGTGTTTAAGGTCGGTATGACGCGTCGATTGGAGCCGATGGATCGGGTTAGGGAGCTTGGGGACGCATCGGTGCCCTTCAATTTCGATGTGCACGCTATTATTCCGTCTGAGGATGCTCCTGCACTTGAGTTGAAGCTTCACGAACATTTTCGGAATCATCAGCTCAACCGTATGAATGCTCGGAAGGAGTTTTTCAAGGTACCATTAAATCAGATCGAGCAAAAGTGCAGAGAGATAGGGGTTGGTTTGGAATTCACAAAACTGGCTGAGGCAAAAGATTTTCGTCAAAGCCTTGCCTTGATGATGGCCAAAGATAATGGTACGGATCAAGTCTCTAAAAAGGGAACTCTCGACGAGCTCTTGGCGATGTCTTGTGGTGAGATAACACAGAGAGTAGGTAAGGGGATTCACTGTTAGCCTCACTTCTATTGGGGACCTGCAGGGGTGTTAAGCTGGTAAATAAAGTTTGGCTGCGTCGCCTTAATCTGAGCGTTTTTTTTGCGCAGTTCTTCAATAGTTGCTGCTCCTGGATCTTCAATGAGCGTCATGAGGAAAAGATTGTTTCCAATCCCTTTCACCTCCTTGATCCCGAAGCGACCGTAGAGACCTGCTATGATCTTAATATCGGCGCCTGGGTTAAGTGTAATGAGATATTCCCTTGGCACTTTTGTTTGGCGAGATGAAGAATTGATAAACGTAGCCCTTGGGCTGCTGGGAGTGTGGCGGCAGGAAGATCCCGCGATTATTGCAGCGAGTCCCATTACGAAGGCAATAGACCGACGCATTTTATTCCTCATTCTATCCTGGTTACGGTGGCTGTAAGCCCTTTTGGTGTATTAAGGAATGCTAACGACGACATCACGTCGATCGCCTTACCCGTAGTTGTCTTGCCCATGAGACTGGGAGTTGTCCGACCAGCCTTCTCGATAGCGTTGATGACGTCTGCATAAGTATATTGAGGGTTGTGAGCGCGTAGCATCGTCGCAAGTCCCGCAACTACCGGCGAAGCCATTGAAGTGCCCATGAGAGTGTTGTAGCTTGTTGTATTGAGGGTAAGTGCGTTGATCGCGAAGTCGTAAATTGCTGCTCCGAGGTCGGCAGTTGCCCCGGTTTTCAATTGAAAACCGATAGTGCAGTTTGAAGAAAGGCAATTCGAGATGTCGGCACTGATCGCCCATTTCGACTCGGAAGAAGCAGGGACCTTGTCAGTGTAGTAGGGACCCCAAAGGTACGTGGGATTTGTAGTTGAAAAAGGATCTCCACCAGCGGCCCTCATGGCGACAGCAAAGGTGCCGTCTGGGGTGACGTTAACAGAGGAAGAGGTTTTTAGCGTAGCCACGTCGACGCTGCTCAGATTGAATGATTTATAGGCGCGATCAACTGTGTTCAATGCATAAGTGCCAGAAGGCCAGTTTGTCGGATCATGCAGTACGGCTTTACCCGAGAGTACAGAGGAATCCCAGCCATCCCCAGTTGTCTTCGTCGTGATCCAGCCGAGAGTGAAAGAGTCCGTAATTCTTGAATTGGCTCCGGCCCAGCCGCTTAGGATATTGGTGCCCGGCGCGCCAACGTCGACGCTAATTATTCCGTAGTTTGAGAAGGTCGCTAGGCGATAGCTTTGATCAAGAGCAGCGACACAGATTAGATTTGGATGTCTGAAGTTGCAGGGATATATTGGGGTCTTGTCGTTGTCATTGTTTGGCTCCTTGTTGCCCGCCGCGACCACTACAACGACATCCGCATTTTGCGCGATCGTTATGCTGTCGCTGAAGGCTTGGTCAAAGTTTTCTCCTCCTAAACTCATGTTTATGACTTTGGCGCCGTGGTTCACAGCAAAGTTTACACCTTGAAGGACGTTCGCGGAGGTTGCGGGGTTACTGGGGTTTTTTGTATCTAATACGCGCACAGCCATGATGCTCGCCTTCCAACAAACTCCAGTCGTGCCTATTGCGTTGTTGCCAGCGGCACCGATAATGCCGGCGACATGGGTGCCGTGACCGTCAAGATCCATCGGATTGTTGTCTTTATCGACGAAATTATATCCGTGGAAAGGAAAAGCTGAGCCTCCGTTCCACATATTGTTGGCTAGGTCTTCTTGTTCATAGTTAACGCCTGAGTCGATCACAGCGACGACAACGCTGCTGCAGTCCGTGATGTGATCCCAGCCTTTTTCGATGTTAATATCGTCACCCGAGGTGCCAGGGTTGTTGTAGGGATACATCGGATTGCCCGGTTGCAAAAAAGAAGTTACGGTCTGTCCGCTGTTTTTGAGGGCCCAGAGTTGTCGGTATTGCGGGTCGTTGGGTACGGCCGTAGCGTGATAAATGTAATTCGGCTGTGCGTATTCAACGTCCGGATTACTTCGGTACGCGGTAAGTGTTTCCGCCATTCTTTGTCCGGTCGCCAACATGACGTGGGTCCAGCCTTGCGGTGGTAGCTCGGCGAGGAGAGCGTTTTGGTGCGATGCTATGGTTGCATGGCGTTCGGGAAGGGAGGCGCTTGGCTTGAACTTAACCAGCACTTCGCCTTCAACGTATTGGGGAGTGGCGGCGCTAATGACTGGGTCCGGCGCGAGGGCAACAGCAGAAAGCTGGTGAGGTAGTATTAGGATTGCACCGATGAGCGTGGCAATTGCGATGGCAATGGACGGTAATGATTTCTTCATATAATCCTCATTCTCCAATTAGGGTACGATTACGATAATCGACTGAGAGGCCGCGCTGAGGCTACCGGTGTTGCCTCCACGTGGATCAAGCATCGCGTACGCGCGTATACTCACGATGTAGGTTCCCTCATGCAAAGAGAATGTCGTGGTTGTGGGTGCTGTTGGTCCGGACGTATAGGGGACATTGATCGTCGGCTGGCCACTGACCGAAACTTGATAGCCTCCTCCAGCGCTGTTGATCCCGCTCTCGTGGTTGGATGCCCATGACAAGGTTACAGCATAAGACGGTGGAATGGGCGTAGGCGTGGCTGTGGGAGCGGGCGTGGGGATAGGCGGGGTTGTGGGAATGGGGATTGGGGCAGGTGTGGTAGTGGGCTGCGTGGGAGGGGCTGCTATACCGGGTTGCTGTGAACTATCATTGCCTCCTCCTCCTCCGCTGCATCCAGCGGCAACAAGACCCAGCGTAAAGGTGGCGACCGAAATCAGATCTGCACTGCGCATAAATCAATCCTTCGATGGGTCCGTTATGCGATTAGTGATCGCAAGCGCTGTGCCGTAGAATAATTTTTAATGCGATGATCGCGTAAGTTTATTTTTGTTCAGAGCGTATCTGAAAGTTAGTTTCTAAGAAATTTTGAATCGTTTGGTTAGGCAGGCGGCCGCTACGACTGAGTGCGATTAATCTAGATGGGGCTGGGACACCTAAATCAAGATCACTGGTGACAAAAGTATGAAATCTTCGAAAATACTGAGGGCAGAAACTGTTCCTGCTTCTGCCCTCGCCGAACCGCGTTTTGAACAGCGATATCCGTTCTAAGGCAACAACGATTGTACAGAGGCAACGATGCCTTCTTGAAGAGCAGATGCATTACCTCCTGGCAGCGTGACTGCATTCTTGTATGCTTTGACATAGGAACTGGAGTTTTCCTCGATATTGGGGACGGGGTTATCAGTCGATAGCATGCTACTGTTTCCCACCTTCCTTCCTTGATATCGTAAAAAGATTGTCGCAGCCGTGAGGTTTTGGATCCTTGGAATACTCAGTCCGCCGTACTGATTTAGGGTGACGAAAAGCGGTGGCGCATTATTTGGTATAGTCGATAGATACGACTTACACCCCGATGAATACGAGTAATCGAAAATGATCAGGTAGGTCATCGTGAATGAGTCATCAAAGTCTGTTCCATCAGCAATATAATACGTTAAAGTGCAACCCGGTGAGACAACAGTGCTATCAACTTTGCTGGGCTGGGAGACTCCTATTTGATTTTGATCTAGTGAAAAGGTCCTTTGTGTCGAACCAATTCCCCCTGATATGGTTACCATTTTAGTGTTACTTGTGTAGTTCGAGACCGTGATGGGACCCGCTACAGGTGGTTCGTCAAAAAGAAGAGTACAATCGAAACGCGTCGAAACGATGTCCGGCCCGCCATCAGAGTAATACGTCGCTCCAAAGCAATTGGAGAGGGTTGTATTCCACGTTCCAACTGGGTCGAAAGATACAGGTGTTGGAGTAGCTGTTGGAGTAGCTGTTGGAGTAGCTGTTGGAGTAGCTGTTGGAGTAGCTGTTGGAGTAGCTGTTGGAGTAGCTGTTGGAGTAGCTGTTGGTTCTGTCGGAACAGTCCCAGGCTGCTGCGTTGTTGGATTGCCGGGTTGCGGGTTACTAGAACCTCCTCCACTGCAGCTACTAATAAAGATCCCGACACATGTTGTAGCAACCAGCGAACACCATCGTGATTTCAGTTTCTTCATCTTTGCACTTTCCCTTCGGTTTCTTGCCTGATGGGTTCACACCTCGCTCTGTGCAAGCGCTACGCCCAGAAAAGTAGTGGTCTTATAGAGAAGAGGGGCGTGGCGACGGAAGACTGAGGGAAGTGAGGTGCTTCACGAGGTAAACGTTATTTTCGCAAACTGCCCTTCCCGGCATGCAACCGGGCATGCTGAAGGGGCATTCTAGTTTAGTCGTGCGCTAGCAAAGTTGGTTAAGGCGCGAATCGGTATCCAAAAATGTGCGCCACTCGTCTGCCTGACTCAATGTCATGCCAATGCAGCCCGCATCGGTTTCGCAGCGGTTGGATGAATTGGGCGTAAAGTTATTGATTCTCTCTCCAATCTCCGAAAGGACATCGGTGCAGCTATTTGGAAGAGGGGGGCTGGCAGGGCTTGGCACTGGCTGTGGACTTGGCAAGTTGGACTTTCCATGGACTTTTCTAGATACACGAACCTTTGACCACTCTTCACAGTTATCGTAATTCGTTTTATTTTTCGGTGGTTTAACTGGAGCCGCTGTCCGGATTTGAACCGGAGACCTACGCTTTACGAAAGCGTTGCTCTACCAACTGAGCTACAGCGGCGTACCCAAATATGACGGAATCCATGATATATCGGGAGGGCCACATCAGTGCAAGTGGCTTTTTGGCCGCTAAAAAGATAATAGGAAATTCCCTATGGCTCCCCAATTAAAAGTCCAAGTTTGGATCTATTCGCGCACAAAAGAGGGCGAATATCGCTTTTTGCTCCTTCACATGGTGCCTGAGCGCGGTGGGTTTTGGCAGCCGGTGACGGGTGGTGTCGAGAGCGGAGAGGAGATTTCTAAGGCGGCCCTGAGGGAAGCGCAGGAGGAAACGGCACTTTCTTTTGTGGGGGAGCTGCTGGATCTAAAAACCTCTTTTGAATTTCAAAGCCCGAGAGGAATTTGTATCGAGCACGCCTTTGCGCTTGAAACAGACGTCGGTTCTCCGGTGCCTAAGCTTGATCAGCAAAGTTATCGCGAGCATTCTGAGTTTCGATGGGGGAATGCAAGCGAAACAATTGGGCTAGTTGCTTGGGAGTCGAATAAGAAAATATTTTTTAAATTGCTTGACCAACTCGGCGTTGACAAGGGGTCGGCGGCCGAAGCATAGTCCGGCTCATTCCATGAATAAAACAGATCTAATCGATGTCGTAGCGGCGAGTGCGAAGGTATCTAAAACGGATGCTGAAACGGTGATTAACTCCGTTCTTAAAGCGATTAAGACGGCCGTTAAAAAAGGGGACGATGTTACCCTGCTCGGTTTTGGTACGTTCACTCGTACAACGAGAAAAGCGCGTCGCGGGCATGATCCTTATTCAGGCACTGAGATTCAAATTCCTGAGATGACCCTGCCTAAATTCAGGCCTGGGCGCGAATTCAAAGAATTGTTGCATTAATCGCACAGTTCGGCGGAATTCCGAGCGAACGGGTTTTGGGTGTTTTTCTCGCGTTTTTGAGGGTTACCGAGTCCTTGTCAATCGTTTGTCGATCTTATTCCGGTTAACTTCCTCGGCATATTTCTTTTCCAATAAAACCTCTTGAGCAACTCTGATTCAAGCGTACAATTGTACACTGTGCGACAGTTTTGGATCCGCAGGGTGGGTGCTGAGTTTTTGGCGCGTGCAGCTTTTTTGGATCCAGTTGCGTTTACTAATGGCTGGTTGAGAGATTAAGGAGAATCTTATTATGAAATCAAATTATGCTATTTTTGCCGCAGGGATATTGGTCCTTGCGATGGGTTCGGGATGCGGGAAGAAGGCGGCAGACGCGGCGGCTGCAAGTACTGATTTAACACTTTCGGGCACCATGTCCGCGACGGCAACAAGCTCGCTTGCGCGATATGCGCGTGTGTCCTCCTTAAGAGTGGGGATTGATGATCTCCTGCCGTATGGCGGAGCCCTATCTTCGGCTGCTATCGATTTCACTGCGCTGACACTCAGTTGCGTGACCTCGGATATCCCACCGGTCGCTGTCACTGGCGTCATCACGAGTGCCGGCAAATTCGGTCTCATTGTTCCGTCTGCCGTGAATAAAGCTCTCACTTGCTCTGTTTTGGATGCAGGTGGGGATCTTGTTGCGAGTATGATTGTGCAAAATGCCGCGGTCCCTGATATGAATGGAAACCCCTCTGTTAACGGGAGTCCTGCTTTTTCGTCCGAAACAGTTGCTCTTGGAACTGTTTCGCTGGATACAACAATCGCAGATGCTATCGTGACTCATAGTCAGATCGTGGATGGAAGTGGTGCCTCTGCCGTTGCTGGGGCGGCTGCTGTGACAGCACCTTTTGACCCTACGGGAACTTGGACTGTAGCTGATGTTGATTTTACGCTTTCAAAAGGGGAGGAAGGCGCTTGCGCTGCTTCGACCGCTCGAACTGGCAAATGTCATGGTCCGACGGTGGGTATGCCGCTTTATTTGAAGCGCCTTGTCGGTAAAAACGTTTCTGATAACAGCACCGTCTATGGGCTTCAGCTTTGGGTTGATGAGTCCAAGATGCAGGATGGCCAGGACCCAACTGCGGGAGATCCTCATGCAGCGATGGTTGCGTGCGGAGATATGACGGGTATGACCTCTGCGGATGCTGCTAAAGCGGGTGTCGATCTCAGTTCGTATGGCACCAAGAACGGAGCTTTTACTTTTAGTTCAAGCGCTACTTTCCCTCGATCAGGAGTGACCGCGACGATCACGGACGGATATAAGCTCAGTACGGCTACTTCGGAGCATGACATGCAAGCCTGTGGGCCTAAGGCAGTTACTGGCCTTGATGGTCTCTCCAAGAACGTTTTTGTTTGCGGCCCTGATACTGCGGGCGCTGCTAAATGC
>CAIRTR010000118.1 GCA_903881565.1 Oligoflexia bacterium
ACGTATCTGTGGACCATGGTGAGATTAAGGCTCAGTTCGCGGGATTAGAATAGTAAATCTTCCGCCGGGCGAATGTGCCAACACACGATAACCGCGGTCAACCCAAGGCTGAACCGCAACAGCAAGAGGGTCCTTTTCTGCGGATCTATCCTGGACGATGTACTCTGCCTCCTTGAACTGCAGACTTTGGAGGAGCAGATTATTATCTCGAACCGTTACGATCTCTGCAATAGAATCAATGGCGGCGGGGGGTGCGTGAGTGATTCCGTGGATCAAAGGACTCGCCCAGGTGAGCGCGATCATTTTGCTTCCTTGAGGAATGACTTGAGTGAGATAAGCAAACTCTTCAGATATTTTTCCGGAGGCCACTATTCTTTGGGAAACTTGAGGAATCATGTCGCCCATTAAGCCCAGAGTTCCGATGGCGAGATAAGATACAGGCATACAAAGAAGCATCCAGAGAACAGCAAAAAGTGAGACTCCAGCCGAGCGGGCTATGAGGCGCGGTTGACTCCAGAGTCGGTCTAACAAAATCAGTAGGCCCAAGAAGACAAAATAGCTTGAGGCGATGAGGTTTCCCGGAACACTTCGTCCTTGATAGTAAGAAAATCCCGCGAGCGCCATGAGGGATATCAGCCACAAAAAAGACCACTCCTGCTTTTCTGAGCGATTACCCCAGAACCCAAACCCCACGGAGACCGAGAGGCCAAAGAGCGTACAGAGGACATAGATAAGCCAGGCTCCTATGAGTGGCATAGGGTGCATCCAGTATCCGTAATAAGAAAATAACTTAGCAACCACCCCAAGGTTCCAAAGCTCCGGCCAAACTCCAAAACCGATTCGAATACCAAGTGCGTAGAGTGAAACCACGCAAGCCCCAGAGAGTGCGACTCCCAAATAGGAGTTCCGCAGCGGCCGCAGTGTTCTATGAATATAAGGAAGGCAAAGTAGCCAGCTTCCAATGCAAAACAGGCCAGAATCCAAATTAAAGAGGCAAGCCACCCAAGTGATTACGGAAGTTATAATGAGGCCTGTGCGATTAGGACGCAAAAAATAGAATCCCGCCGACGCAAGATACAGAGATGGAAAAAAAACTCGAAGCGGAAAATATTGAAAATAAGGATCGCCGTGAATAGGAAACGGGCGATAGAAACAAAGAAGTCCACTCACGCAAATCATACCCACTGTCTTAATGAATCTCGATTTGAGCGCACTTTCTAAAAAGAGCGCCAAAAAGCAGCAGCTCATAAAGCACATCATCGCCATAAGCCATGAAAACGAGCGAGGGGTGAGTTCTACATAATGAAACAACGGGTGAAGGAGGTGGGCATATAAGCCATAAGTAGGAGAAAAATCGTTTAGAGCGACTTTTCCTCCATGTACTTGCATCATCGAAGAATAAATGGCTGAAAAATGATGGCCTTCTGCCGCTAAATCCCCCTCTTGAAGAATTCTCTGGGAGGAGCCGACGAAGGCGACTGCCATGGAAATCATCCAACCCCCAAATGCCCATAAAGAGCGGGCAGCCGACTTTTGAGAAGAGCGAGGCCGCTCAGGAAAATAGTTTCTCGCAAGGAGAATTGAAAGTGCGCCCAGGCCCCCTAGGGCAGCAGATTGCCAAGGATGCGCAAAACTGAAGTATTCGCCAAGTTTAAGGGGTTCACGAAACACAAAGCTCAAAAGGGCGAACGCGGCTAGAATGCTTGAAGCTAAGTGGTTTAGGAGCCTCTCCCGATTCTTTGGCAGGTACCGTGATAAAAGAAGATGCGCCAAGGGCAGGCCGAGTAGAAAAAATCCGCATCCTAAGAAAAAGAGGACGCGTTCCGGTATTTCTGGAGTGAGCGCTGAAACAGGAATAATGAAATGGGACTCGTAGTGCGCGAAATTTGGGAGGGGATTAATCAAAGGAAAAACCAAAAAAGCGATGGGAATAAAGAGGATGACACAAATGAGGGCGGCAAGCACGGAAATCGCAAAAATGGCCATATCTTCTAAGGCCGATACTTTTCAGGAAGATTTGTAAAAGCCTGTTCCGAGGAAGTGAGGGTGTTGAATCTTAAGAGGTGAAAAAGGGCTGCAAGGCCGTCTTTCCAGTTAATCTTTTTGCCTTGAAGCTGGGTGCGGGGGAAATAAGCGATCGGAAGTTCATAAATCCGCACGCGCGCTTTTGCAATATAAGCGGTGAGCTCCACTTCGATTCCAAAACGCTTGGATTTGAGTTGCATGGACTTCAACAGGTCAGAGCGAAAAACCTTGTAACAGGTTTCCATGTCCGTGAGATAGATTCCTGAAAACAGGTTACTCAAGAGGGTGAGAAACCGATTGACGAAATAATGATAGGTTCGATGAATCTGTGGCGCATTCTTTTTGAACCGGCTGCCGTAAACGACATCGGCCCTGTTTTCGATGAGCGGCTGAAGGAGCGAGGGAATGTCCTGTGCATCATACTCAAAATCGGCATCTTGAATCATGATCAAATCGCCTTGGGCCTCTTTGAATCCCCGAATAACCGCGCAGCCTTTACCCTGATTTGGTTTTTGCTCAATGAGCTTAAATCCATATTGAGTTTGAAGCTGTTTTAGAATGACAAGACTTCCGTCGGTTGATGAATCATCGACAAAAATCCATTCCCGCTTGAGCGGACAGGCAGAGGCCATGAGGGTGTGTACCACTTGCGCAAGTTGGCGTTGTTCGTTGTAGACCGGGACAATGAGGGAGAGGAGCAGTTCAGAGTTTTTCATCATATTCGTTTGATAGCCTTTAGTTACCCTTTAGTCTTTTTTTCTGGCGATGACAACGAGACTTCCCCCACGGCTTAAGGCCACGGAGAAGACGTTTTCGATGAGGGCCAGTGGGAGCAGAAGCGCGCTTGCGGACAAGTAGGCTAGGTAGCGCAATAATCCTGAAAGGCGATTTCGCGCCTTAGCGGGCGCGCCCCCGGGTGCGCCGCGCTTGGGGTCTTGTTTCTTGAGTATCTGAAACCACTCATTAAAGGGCCGCCAGAAAAGCAGTGAATTGAAGGCACTTTGAATAAATCCAAAAATGTTTTGATCCCACCCTTGCGTATCCACGCTGAGAATCTCAAAGCCGTGTTGGCTGAGCAGCGATAAGAGTGCGCCTTTTTGGAAGTGATAAAGGTGACGAGGAAGATCCAGGTGAAACCAGTTTTTCCGGAATATTCGACTCTGAAAGCTTTTAAAATGAGGAACCGCGATCATCAGCGTACCCCCAGGTTTCAAAAGCTCGTGACATCGTTTCAGGGTGTGAGAGGGCTTGCGAACATGCTCGAAGACATGCCAAATCGAAATTCCATCAAAGCTCCCCGGTGCAAGGGGCAGTGATTCAATTTCACCTGTTAAAAACTGGGGTTGACCAGGCTGCGCAGGCGCCGGGGGCTCAGGAAAGCTTGAGAGTTCAACACCCGTGCATTGATAGCCCTCTTTGGCGAGAGTCTTGATGAAGTTTCCTCTGCCGCACCCAATATCCAGCACCCGGGTTTCGTTGGGAACATGGTGGGGCATGAAGCGTAACATTTTAGAGGCGCGGATTTTGTTCTCAATCCTCGTGATCAGTTCAATGAGGGGATTGAATTTCGCCTTTGCAGTTCCATAATAGGTCGGTGAATAATATTTTGTGAGAGCGTCGGGCGTGGGGATCGGATGAATTTGGGCGACCATGCAATGGGAGCATTGATAAAGTTCAAATTCGGCGGGGTCGTTTCCAAGGGGCGGATCAAAGCTGGGAGCCTTGTAGAGGAGCTTTGAGTTTTTTCGGTTGCACACGCCGCACTCGGTATTTGCCATTGTGGTTGAAGCTTAACAACTTCATCTAGCGAGTTCAACACCCTTGTAACAGACCTGAGCTGGGGCCCAGATTTTCCCGGGGAACTCGATTTTTTCGCTCGATTTGCCCTGGTAGGCGTTTCGAGAGTGACTGTACCAGCATCCCGCAATCTCTTTTCCCAGGGTTGAATATGTCGGGACAGGTTTCCAGTTGTAATCGGTGAAGTTCAATGCGATTTGATCACCGCTGTAGTAACGAATCGGCCAGTAGTTCCAAAAATTCTCGGCATAGGCTACGCAGCGCGCGGGAGGACAGTTTGCTGATAGCCAGCGGGCTGATTGAAGAGAGGGATCCGGCGTTTGAAGATCCGTAAGCAAGGGGGCAAAGAATCTCATGAATTGCAGCCCTACAAAAAGCACGAATAGGCTGCCGCAAGCGGCCTTAGGTAGTTTGTATCGAGTCAGCACCTCAGAGAGGCCGTCAGCTTGCAGTAAAATCCATCCCGGAACGAGGCTCAGCAGGTAACGTTCGTTGCCGTGGACGTGAAGGCTTCTGCCACGCAAGCAGGTTAAGACGATGATGACGGTCGCTAGGATTTGACCTAACCAAAGAAGGAAAAGCGTCTGATCGAAGGGAGTCTTGCGCGAAATACGGGCCATGAAGCTCGTGGCCAGGATGAAGACAATTCCTGCGAGAATGCTAACGTGAATGAAGGTTGAAGCCCAGTCCCGGGTTAGCCAAAACTCAAAGGGTTGAAGGCCCGTGGTGATATTGGCCAGGGAGCGAATCTGCAGAAAAAGTGTTCCACCGTCGTTGTTCCCGCCAATGATGGGAGGGGGATAGTTTCTGAATTCTGGATAAGCCAAAACGAGAAACAGACAAACCGCTTGTATAAAACGCTGGGGGTGAAGCCTCCTGATTATCAGGGGTAGCACCGGCATCAAAACAGCGAGTGCCCCAAGCGGGGCGGAGGCGTGAATTTGCATTCCCAAACCGCAGATAATGGCCAGACGAAAAAGTCGCGGTTCGCCTCCCTCTCTTAAAATTCGTACAGTTCTTAAAGATTCTCCAAGCAGCAAGGCAAAGGTGCCCATCAGCAGGGTTTGGGGATAGCCGATGTGGCAATACACTAAAGCAATCGGGGTGAGCGAAAAGATCAGTAAGGTATTGAGTGCTAGTCTTTCAGACCATTTTTTGATTTCGCTAATCAAGAAACAAAAGCAAACCCAATTGAACAGGAGCGGCGAAATTCGAATCATCCAAGCCTGGGCTTGAATTCCGAACGCTTGAGTCAAGAGGGCATAAGGACCGGCCAAAATCCAAAAATCTGAGGGTCCTTCATAATCAATAACAGGGTTGAGGTCGGGGAGATGGCCCCCGAATATTTTATGGAGCTGATCTAGCACCAGAACGTACATTCCCTCATCGCCGCTTAGTCCAGGGGCATTGAGTGTGAGGAGCTGAAAGAAGAGGGTCAGGCTGGCAGTTGCAAGTACGGTAATCCAGAGGGGGCGGAGGTTCATGGGGAATTCCTGGGGGATTTTTTGATTTGAGTCATGTAGTAAAGGAGTCCTGCTAAATAGAGCAGCATCAAGACGATTGCAATCGGTTTTGAATCAGGAGCGAAAAACTGTAGCAAAGCGGGGGGCATCGGAGATCCCCCTAAAATCGCATCGTTCATGCATTGATAATAATAGGCTGGATCTATTTGAATATAGGCCAGATGAGGACAAACCGGAGAGGGGTCAAAGATTCGGTCCAGGACATGAGGTTTCACCAGAATTCCGAACTGGGGAAGTGAGACAAGCGCGAGAGCTACGGCACAAATCCAAAACCGCCTCGCCGACGAAAAAACGTCCGATAAAAGCCCCTCAATCTCCGCAAAATACGAAGAACACAAAAGAAGCAAAAACGAAGGAATCCAAGGCAAGACAAGCCGTGGTCCCCAGGCTTGCCAGCCAAAAGGGGCATACCATTTGGCAAAACCAAGATTTAGAATGATGAGAAGCCCCCATACGCCAGGCCAGACTAAACCTGGTTTGCCTTTACGCAATAGCGGGAATCCCAGCGCAGTGATCAGAACAAAAAACGAAGGCCAGAACGGGGCCAATCCCCCGTTAGGAGAAAACCAAAGGCCCGCGAAAAAGATCATCTGTTGTTTGAGATCGGGAACCAAGGAGCTGGGGTCGCTATAATAGGAATTAAAGATGCTGCCGAAGCGAAAAAAGTTGAAGCCGCAGTTACAGAAAAACCCCAATAGCCCGGCTGCGAAAAACGCCGTGATCTGTTTGCCCGGATTTGTCTGCTTTTTCAATACTGCGAGCAACCCCAGGGCAATCAAAAAAGGAAACGCAGTCTCCTTGGTGAGTGCGGCCAAAAAAAGCCAAAATGCCTGACGAAACAGGCTTGAATTCTTCTTTAAGCACGAGGCCGTAAATACCAAGATCAAGAGCGCGGATAGCATTTCACCAAAGCTTGAGCGTGAGTACCAAAGCAGGGTGCCGGTGAGCATAACAAGAATCGCCGCGTGAGCCGTGAGTTTAGATTTCGCACGCAGCGAGGTCCACAAAATCCTCAAAACACCTAAGAAACTGAAAAAAGAAATCCCGGCAAGCAGGCGAAGCGTCAGCTCTTGCGACGCTCCAATCATTCTAAACAAAAGACTTGGAACCATCTGAAAGAGCGGAAACTGACCGGCACCCGTGCACGGGCCAGGCCGGCTTTCAGCCAAGCAAAGCATCACGCCATCCACGCCTTTGAGCATTTCTTGGGTGTCCCATTCAAGCCGGTGGTGCATATTTAAAAAAATGCAAAACCCTGCGAGCGTCAAGAAAATAAGTGTGCGGGTCGTCATTTGGTCAGCATATATAACTCGTTAGGTCTAAAGCAAGCGCGTTTGGAAATCTTGTAGTTGTATGGCATGATTTGAAAACTATGCTGGATCAAGTTACCGGAGGACCGCTAGCCAGGCTTGAGCGAAAACGAGGGCAGCTGCTTGAGCAGGTCACTTCAAATACGATGAATGAATTGCTGCGCTCGGAGCAGCATCGTGAGCAATTGCCTGAACAATTGATGGAACAGCTTTTGGGAGAAGCGCTTTATTCTGAGCGCGCTAGGATCCGGCGCGATCCTGGCAATATCTTTACCCGCCATCGGACCCAGAAGGATCGGGCGTTGTGGAATTCTGTTCATTCCTCTCTTTTGATGCCTTCGGCAGAATGTGATCGCAAGGAACTTTTAAGAAAAACAATTGCGCATTATTCTGACGAGATTGGTGGCCATTTTGACCCCCGAATTTATCGTTTTTCTACCGCGGCGGTGCCTTGGGGCTTTCGTTGGCTGCTGAATGCCGCAAGCGTTAAGCACTTCATGCCGTGGGGGTTGACCGAATCCATTCAGTCCCGAATCAAACTATTAGGAGAAGTGCCTCAGCTCAAGCGACTCTCCGAAAAGGGGACGATTCTTCTGGTTCCTACGCATCAAAGTAACATCGATAGTATCGTGATTGGCTATTTGATTTTCTTAATGGGATTGCCGCCTTTTGCCTATGGGGCAGGGCTTAATCTCTTTTCAAATCCGATTTTGAGTTTTTTCATGAGCCGCTTGGGCGCTTATACGGTGGATCGCAAAAAATCCAACCCCATTTATAAAGAAGCCCTCAAGAACTACAGTACGGAGATTTTGCGGCAGGGGACTCACTCCATCTTTTTTCCAGGAGCCGGGCGATCCCGCAGCGGCGCGGTTGAGAGTAAGGTGAAGTTGGGCCTTTTGGGGACGGGGTTGGACGCGCAGATAGAAGCCCTTCTTTCGGGTAAGCGAAAAACGAAGGTTTTTGTCGTACCCATGGTGCTCAGTTATCACTTTGTGCTCGAAGCAACTTCGTTGATCGAAGATTATCTTGCGGAAGCAGGCAAGCATCGATTCATCATCATGGATGATGAATCCTGGGAGCCGTGGAAAGTCGTGCAGTTCTTTTGGAAATTCTTTTCCTCGCAAAGTG
>CAIRTR010000119.1 GCA_903881565.1 Oligoflexia bacterium
GCTTACCGTTCGAATTGGACGAGCTCTGGACGTGTTCGGGAATTTTGTGGATGAAGAAGGCGAATCCATTGGTCCCAACGGGACGCATATTGATCCTGTAAAATGGCTGACCACTTGCGGGGAACTCAAGCGCGAGCCCCTTCGGGATATGGAGTATACCCGGGAGTTGGGTAATAAACTCGTTGATCGGTTTCATCGTGAAAATACGATTTTGTCTTCGCACCTTGTTGCGTTTGCATTTTTCGAAACATTGCGCAAAAAATATCCTGATCTGGATCTGTATCGGTTCTTGCGTCTCTCTTCAGCGCAACGATCAATGCCGTATTCAGATTTTTTGATGAATGCAGAAGGGATTCGGGAGACTGTTGTCGCGGCAGCGTCGCGAGGCGAGCTTTTCTTAAGTGATGAACTGCAGACCTCGCAAACGGAAAACTGGGTACAGGACGGAATTCGCTATTTAGGTCTGCTGCATGGCGCGCAAGTGGTGCGGGCGGAAAAGGGCGTGGTTTGGACTGAAGATATGTATCTTCTTTATTATTATCGTAACCGTCTCTCCGGATATGGCCTATCTTTGAGAGCTCAAATTGAGAGCGGAAAAACAGGACCAGGAGCACATGACTCAAAAGGATTTTTGGCGTAGCAGCCGCATAGCGGTAATGGGCGGGGGAAGTTTTGGAACGGTCTTGGCCAATCTGGCGGCCAAGAACTGTCGCGAAGTCTTGCTCTATGTGCGGGATGAGACGCAGGCGCGCGCTATTAATTCGACGCGGAGTAACCCCAAACATTCCTCGAAACTTATACTTCATGAAAACGTTCACGCACTTTCCTCGCTTGAGCGCGTGTTTTCGCGCGCGGAGGGCGGAGTGCAGGCTGTGATCTGGTGTCTTCCTTCTCGGGCTTGTCGGACGCAAGCGCGTCTGATGGCGCCCTATTTTAACGGGGATGAGATTGTCATTCATACG
Organism: Oligoflexia bacterium; assembly: GCA_903881565.1. Classification (GTDB taxonomy): domain Bacteria; phylum Bdellovibrionota; class UBA1018; order UBA1018; family UBA1018; genus CAIRTR01. The sequence continues at coordinate 963 of CAIRTR010000119.1, forward strand.
ACCAAGGGGATTGAAGAAGGGACGCTGAAACGGATTTCGGAGGTTTTGAGAGAAGAGTTGCCGGTTTCTCGTATCGGGGTGCTCAGCGGGCCCAATCTTTCGGAGGAGATTGCCAACGGGGATCCCGCGGCGACGGTGATTGCCTCGCGGTTTTCAGAAGTCGTCGAAGCGGGGGTTGCGCTCTTTGCGTCCCCGCGTTTTAGAGTCTATGGAGCCTCTGACATTGTCGGAGTGGAGTGGGCCGGAACGCTGAAGAATATTCTAGCGATCGCATCAGGAGCCTTAGATGCGATGGAGCTCGGATGGAACGCTCGGGCGATGCTGATCACTCGGGGGTTGGCCGAAATGGTTCGTTTTGGCCTCGCGATGGGCGCAAAAGAAGCGACCTTCTTGGGGCTTGCGGGCGTGGGGGATTTGCTCGCGACCTGCATGAGTCCCTTGAGTCGGAACTATCGGGTGGGCCACAGGCTGGCGCTGGGCGAAAAGCTTGAGACGATTTTGAGTGATCTTAACGCGACGGCTGAAGGGGTGTGGACGACGGCCTCCGTGCGAGAGTTCGCGGCGCAACGAAAAATCTATATGCCGATTACGGAAGGGGTTTATCAATTGGTAATAGAAGGCAAAACTTCGGCTGAAATCATGAATACGGTCTTGGGCCGTGCGCCCACAGATCACGCCCTTCGGATCGACAGCTAGCGGTTCCGCTCGAGAGAGTTTTAGTTCGGATACTTCAAATAATAGATATCTGGAAGATTGCGGCAACGCTCTTCTAAATCTAGCCCGTAACCCACCAGGAACTGGTCTTCAATGAGTCGGCCCACGTATTTGACCGGGACGTCGACCACACGTTTTGAAGATTTATCCAAGAGAGTGACGATTTCGACCGAAGCAGGTCCCGCAGATTTGAGGCGGTCAAAGAGAAACTTCAGCGTGCGACCGCTATCGATGATTTCTTCAACGATCAAAACGTGTTTGCCGCGAATGTCGGCTTGAATGTCCTTGATAATCGTGACGGTTCCTGTGGAGGTTCGTGCCTTGCCGTAACTGGAGAGCCTGACGAACTCGACTTCGGTTTCCATGTTGAGGTGCCGAATCAAATCAGACATGAACACGATGGCGCCTTTGAGGACTCCGACTAAGACGACGGATTTTCCTGCATAGTCGGCGTTAATCCGGTTGGCAATGGATTGAACGGCGGCATCGATTTCGTGACGATTCAGATATTTGGTAAAGTTTTTTTCATCAAGTGACATAGGTGCGCTTATTATGGCTTAGCAATGAGTCCTGCGGCAACCTAAATCTTGAATCAAACGGGAGTTCAGCCAAGAGTTCAAACAGAAGGCGGAGGAGCCGTCGGGGCAGCGACGTTCGGATTTTGAGCCGGCATTGGGATTTCTACTCCACCCGTTTCAGCGCGCTGGGGGGATCCCATAGGGTTCCAGGCTTGGTCAATATTAGCGCGAGTGCGGTTCTCCATCGTGATCCGCTCCCCGAGGGGATCGGTCACCTTACGAAACTTGGCTTCTTCAACTCCACCGACTGCGTCCTTGAAGTTTCGAATAGCCTTGCCTAAGGTATTGCCAAGCTCAGGAAGCCTGCGAGGACCAAAGATGAGAAGAACGATGCCTAGTACCAGAAGATGTTCACCAGATATTCCAAACATGCACTCTATCTACCTATTTTGCCTATGTGTGTCAATCGGATTTATTGCGACTCGCAGCGTTCAAGGTAGGTCAGATGAAGTAACGCCTAAGGGTTCAAACTTGTATCAGACGGTGACGGGAGATGACTCCGAAGAGGACCGCCAGCACTGGGACAGCCTTTTCAGCACGGGGGGCTACGTCTTTGGCAAGGAACCTGCTGTTTTCTTGAAGGAAAATGTCGAAAAGCTTCCGCCCGGTCGCGTTTTAGATATCGCGATGGGAGAGGGGCGAAACGCTGTCTTCTTAGCCAAAAAGGGTTTTCAGGTTGATGGGGTAGATCTATCCGATGTCGCACTTAAGAAGGCCAAGCA
>CAIRTR010000120.1 GCA_903881565.1 Oligoflexia bacterium
AATTTAAAACCCAATCCTAATCCCAAATTAAATCGCAACTGCCACTTTCCAAGCGAAACTCCCACTTGCGTCTGCACCAATGAAAAAGCCCGCTTGTTATCGCGGGCTTATCATTTTAAAAACTTCAACTTTGATCATTTATAATGGCGGATTCGCCGCCTTTTTAACAAATTCAAGGGCTTAACCTTCGACTCAGACAGAACTCAGACAAGAGCCTGTTTTAGATTCGCTCGCGAGTGAAGAGATTCACCACTTGAGCCGCCACATCCGCTTCGGGAAGGACCTTAAGCACGTTAGTCGCGCCTTGAGTCTCGATCCCTGCAAGCCTGATATAGCGTTGCATCGTTTCTAGGTCTTTCCACCCACAGATTTTCATCACCACCGCCGGAGCAACGCTGCTTCGGATGAGCTGTGTTGCGAAACACGCGCGCAGTGTATGAAACTTGATAGACGGAATGCCTATGCCCTCACAGAACGCTCTTAGGACCCTTGCCTGCTGGCCCTTGGTCCACTCCCAGAAGCGGGGGAGGACTTCGCGGCGGTTAGGGGCTTGGGCCTTCAGTTCGTTTAGAAGCGCGATCAGCTCGTCAGACATGGGAACATGCCGCCAGTATCCGGCTTTGGTGCTTTTGATACACTTCATGCGCGGGTTAAACGACTTGCTCAAGTAGATTGTTTTGTTTTCAAAATCTACATCACTCCAATCGAGCGCATAAAGCTCGCCACTTCTCATGCCGGTCAGGAGCGCTAAAGACCAAACGGGAAACCACTCGTGGTTCATTCGTCTGGCCTCTTGCAAAAGTTTCCTGATTTCAGTCAAGGTTAGGATTTCAGGTTTCTTTTCTTCTTCCCGTCCAAGACTGATTCCGTAAGCAGGACTTCGGTCCACGCCTTTGATCAGTCGGTGATCGATTCCATAAACAAAGCTGCGGTTGATAATAACCTTCACTTGGTTTTGATAACTGACAGAAGAGGAATGCGCTTTGAGCTGATTGAGTACTTCTAAAACGTCCGCTCTGGTGATTTCGACAGCTTGCCGCGTCCACCAGGCGTGCGTATGTTTTCGTAGAGCACTGATATAGTCGGTGCGTGTTGCTTTGCTTAGAGTGTTAGCGCCTTCTTGCGAAAGGTACTTTTCCCAGGCATCGACAACTGCGCCCCAACTTGAGCCTTGGTTTTCTCGTAAAGAGACTTCACGTTCACACTCCCGGATTAACCGGGTTTCTTCTCGCTTTGCTTCACGTTCGGTTAGGATCGCGAACTTCGCTTTCTGCACGCGAACGGAGATGTTTTTTCCGCTTCGGATTGTTACCGAAGCTTTCCAGAGCGTTTCACCTGTATTTGAAATATAAGACGTCACTGACATATTAATTGCCTCCTTAAAAAGCAGGCGTTAATAAGTTTTCGACATCACTTCTGAGAAACCGGAGTCGGGTTCCGTAGTGAAAGGCTTTGAGCCTTCCACGCCAGACCAGATTTCGAATCTGTCCAACCGACGTCCGAAGTAGGAACGCGGCCTCTTTCGAGGTCAGCCATTTTAATTTGTCAAAGAGTGTAGCGTCTGAAGCTTGAGCCGCAGGCGCATTTGTTTTGTGAACCATAGCACTCCCACTGAAAAAATCCATCCACGTTTGTGCTCGTAGGATAGGAGCGGTTTTAAAGGGCCGCGAGCTTACGGCTCGTAGGCGTTGTTAGCAAAGTCTGGTCGAAACTGATCGGGTCTCGCTTTGGAATGTGTGCAAGCGCAGCACCTTGTTGTTGACGCTTCGTGCCCTCGTATGCGGCGCATCTTGTTCACCGGAAAAGGTGAATCCGTCTTTCGGGACGAAGACAGGTTGAGCGTGCGCGGATGTGTAGTTTGAAAAGGAAAGTGGCGACGATGTTGGGAGAGGGTGAGTGAGGTTAAGAGGAATGGTTTGTTGCTTTTGAGTTTTTGTTTTGTTCATTTTGGTTTTCTTGTTTTGATGCTGATTGCTTGAGTTTTTAGGTTGGATATTGTTGAGGCTGGCAAGCATGGGGGCTGCTAGCAACCCCCCGTAATTCGTCTGGTTGGCTGCGCCCCCCAGCGTGTCCCAAAGGGACACTTCCCCCGCGGAGAAACCAAGAATCCAACTTCTAAACTGTGATCGTGTTCCCAAAAAGCCCTCCCATCTTTTCCTTCAAGCTCGAAAGAACGAGTGTGAATAGTCCGCCTAAGAACCAAAAATATCCTTCGGCCCCTCACTTACTAAACTGCAAGAAAATGGTGTGATCGTGCCAACCTGAGGCAAGTGTGCGTGCTATTTGGTGAATGCAGCAGTGGTCTTGAATCGATCGCCTGGGATGGAGTCAAAGATTTTTCAAGTTTATTGAAACAAGAATTCGAAAGTCATAATCCTTTTATGGGGATGGCGGGTTTCGAAAAAAAACGCCCGTATTTCAAACTTCTTGAAAGAAATTCAGGCACCGTGGGCCCTCATAATCAAGTCAACCCCATCAAAACGCTTGCAAATTTGGCTTGACGTGACGTAGCCAATTGGCTACACTGTAAGAGTGAGAATAGCGACGCCGAAAAAAGTTGAAGATTACCTTACTCCTGACGGAACGGACGTGTTCCAGGAGTGGCTCGAAGGGTTGAGCGATCAACGCACAAAGGTGTTACTTGATAAGACCATTGCCAAGGTTCGCTTGGGCAATCTCGGTGATCACAAGTCGGTTGGTGAAGGCGTACAGGAGCTCCGATTGGACCACGGTCCGGGGTACCGGATCTACATTGGTGAACACGGAAGTGTCCTCGTGATCCTGTTGTGCGGCGGCACCAAGAGGCGTCAGCAGCAATCAATTGATCTTGCAAAACGTTATTGGAAAGACTGGAAAGAGAGGTCTTCAAAATGAATTTAAAGCAAAAACCGAGCAGGCCCTATGAAGAAGGTTTGGATGAGCGCCTGAGGGAACCCAAATACGCAATCGAGTATCTTAACTCCGTCTTGGAGGAGAACGACCCGGATCTTTTGCTCCTGGGACTAAGAGATGTCGCAAGAGCCCATGGGTTTACCTATATGGCAGAGTCTACGGGGTTGAATCGTGAAAGTCTTTACAAGGCTTTAGGCAAGGGCAAGAATCCTCGAATTGGAACCATCCTTGACCTGTTCTCTGCAATGGGATGTCGAATCCGGCTTGAACCCACGAAGAAGCCCCGACGAAAAGCAATCTAGCAACTCGCACGCCGCCCTAGCGGACATTATTGCGAGCCTTGTCGATCTGATTCGCTAGTTCAGCGCTTCCTCTGTGTGTCGCATAAGAAAAGCGAGTTTCCATGAATCGCGCGTCTTTGCGGAACTCCGAGTGTCGACAATCTAGTGTTTAAATCTCGCAAGGAAAGCTCAACTACCTCTATTAAAACCACTCGGGAATGCGGTGCCCGCAAATTCTATTAAAAGGAAAAACCCCAGATCATCGTATTCTCGATGAATCTAGGGTTTTATTAATTCGATATTCTTTATACTAACTCAGTTCTTTAGAATCCCCCACCAGCCGATAACATACCGGTAAATGCGAGGGTTTCATTCTTGGTTTCTGAATTTGTTCCGTCATTGCCTGCGCTAACTGATTTATAGCTGAGTCCTTCTGCGACTGCTTGAGCCTTAATGTAAAAGTGCTCGCCGACCTTTGCTAGAAGCTCGACCGATGGACTCATGTAGAATCCGTTCTTTGGCGAGCTTCCATTGTCGAGGTTTTGAGCGCCAAAGAGATAATCGCCTTCAAGGGAGCCGCCGACGGAAAAGACTTTAGAGATGGGGCCGAAAGCCTCTACTTTCAATCCCGTTGCGAGTAACCCTGCGCCTGTCCGTCGATCAATTACAGCGCCCCCAAGTATCGGGAGACGGCCACTGACTGTTACGGGTCCAAAATTCATTCCTGGTAGAAAATCGATTCGAGCAATTTGGCTATTTACGTTTGTTCCCACATGCACAGCTAGTGCGGGTTCACTGAAGGTCGTAGAGTGTGCCGCGCCGACATCGATGGCACCTGATCCAATCATATTCGGCCCGACTTTTCCGAAGGAGCCTGAGATGACCATGGGCACCGATCCACCGCTTCTTATCCCGTTCGGTCCATCCTCATTCGCACCAGGCTGGGGCGGAGGCCAGGAGGGCGATAACTGGAAGTAACTTTACGTATTTGCGTGACATAATAAATCCTCTTTCTCTTTATTGGTAAAAGGTCCGCGCTTCAGACACGCCTTTACTTGATGATAAGAAAAGCAACTTCGATGCCGCAGTGCGATTGAAATTCCTCATTGATATTGAGGCTGTTGTAGTTGAGGTGTGACTACCGTTTCGACAGCTGGAAAAACGAAAGCGGGCTTTTGGGGCCAAGAAACTTGACTCGAACATATATTGTATATATAGTATATTCATGAGCCCGACCTTCTATGAGTTCGATGGCATTAAAATCAAAGTCCACGCCCGCGATCATTCTCCTCCTCATATTCATGTCGAAGGAAAGGGGCATGAAGCTCGCTTTGATTTGAGAACCCTAGAGCTTATGAGTAATTCAGGTTTTAGTCGGGCAGATATCAAGAGGATTTTGGATGAAATCCAAATCCGCGCGGTGAAACTATTAGAACTTTGGGAGGCCTACAATGAGTAAAGGAAAAATCACCTACGGGAAGGTTGATCTTTTAACCGACGAAGACTTCAAGAATCCAAAAATCCGCATCTCCATGATGGTGGATGAAGATGTTATCAAAGCGTTCAAAGAACGCGCTAAGGAGTCGGGAGAAGGCTATCAAACAATCATGCACAGAGCCTTGCGAGAGACAGCATTAAAACCCTCGCTTGAGGAACGCGTAAAAAAGCTAGAGTCGCAAATCAACAAAGCGTCTTGACCGGAAAACAAATGTCTGATGGAAAGGCGGTCCACCTGGATATTTGCGCATTACGGCCCATCCTAGGGGCTACCCAATGCAATCCCTTATGGGGCCAGCGCCTCGCGCCTGGCCATCTCAATGCGTGATTCTGGAGAACCCCAGGTGAGAGTGCAGGTATTTCAGGAGGCATTTCGCCTTTTTTGGGTCGCTCCCTTGGGGCTATCGAAATAAATCGTAAGGATTGATTTTATATCATATATGATATATACTTTCTCATGGCATGTGGAAAGTCACCGAAACAAAGCAGGCCGCTAAGGAGCTCCGAAAGCTCCCGAAACGGATAGCGTTGATTTATCAAACATTAACCAGGGATTTAGAACGAGAAGGACCACGTCCTTACGGCTAGGACGCAAGGCAACTGACAGGACGTCCGGAAATTAGGATTAAGCTTGTGCGAGAGTATCGAGTTTTGATTCTCGTCGTTGAACCAGATCTAATTGTCGTCAAAGTGGCGCATCGCAAGGAGGTTTACGAATGACCGCAGCATCAGTATTGAAGAAAGTCCGGCAAGCCTATCCCGAAATATTTGAATCGCTTCCGAAACCGAAACTGAAGCTGGTTGAGAATGCTATTTTGTATGCCTCAACGCTCTCGGAAACGGACGAAAGGCTATCCGAATGGGAGCATAAGAGGCTGTTGCAGGAGATCACGGGAAAAGCCGAACTTAATCCCGGAGATCGGCTCAAGGCTTATCGGCTGCGCGAGGAGCTGTCACAGGTTGAGTTGGCCAAACGCTGCAAGATTCCTCAAGCGAATATTTCCGCTATGGAAGCGGGTCGTCGTCCTATCGGAGTCCAAACTGCCAAGAAGCTCGCCAAAGCTCTTCGGTGTGATTATCGGCAGATCGTATAATAGATTTGGCTGACCCCCAAAGAGACCGCGTTCCAACTCAGACACCACTCAGACAAAATTCAGTTCTAATTTAAAACCCAATCCTAATCCCAAATTAAATCGCAACTGCCACTTTCCAAGCGAAACTCCCACTTGCGTCTGCACCAATGAAAAAGCCCGCTTGTTATCGCGGGCTTATCATTTTAAAAACTTCA
>CAIRTR010000121.1 GCA_903881565.1 Oligoflexia bacterium
AATTTAAAACCCAATCCTAATCCCAAATTAAATCGCAACTGCCACTTTCCAAGCGAAACTCCCACTTGCGTCTGCACCAATGAAAAAGCCCGCTTGTTATCGCGGGCTTATCATTTTAAAAACTTCAACTTTGATCATTTAAACTGGCGGAGAGGGTGAGATTCGAACTCACGGAGGAGTTTCCCCCTCTCTGGTTTTCAAGACCAGCGCTTTCGGCCACTCAGCCACCTCTCCGTACCTAGGCCCTAATAGAGCTACATTACACAAGAAAAGCCTGGATACAAACGCTATTTCCGCTTGATCCAAATCTTGTCGCCGTCGCGCGTAAAACCAGGTGCTCCCTCAATATATCGGTGAAGCGGCTTCGGGATCTCCACATTTCCGCCCGCGTCCTGATAATTCTCCAAAATCGCCACAAAAGTCCGTCCCACGGCTAAGCCCGACCCGTTGAGGGTGTGGGCCAAGATGGGTTTGCCTTGTGCATCCTTGCGGTAACGGATCTGCGCCCTTCGAGCCTGGAAATCCTCACAATTAGAGCACGACGAAATCTCGCGATACGTATCCTGAGCCGGGAGCCAGACTTCTAAGTCATACGTCTTGGTCGCCCCAAATCCCATATCGCCCGCGCACAACAAAACGGTGCGATAGGGGAGGCCTAACAGCTCTAGAACCTTTTCTGCGTTCTTCACCATCTTCTCAAGCTCTTCATAAGACTTCTCAGCCTCAGTGATCTTAACCATCTCCACTTTTTGAAACTGATGAAGCCGAATCAATCCCTTCGTATCTTTTCCATACGAACCCGCCTCACTCCGAAAACATGGCGAGTACGCCGTAAAATATCTGGGCAACGTTCCCGGAGCCAAAATCTCATCCCGCAAAATATTCGTAAGTGGCACTTCAGATGTCGGAATTAAAAATAGCTCGCGATCCGCGACCTGGGTTTTAAATAGATCCTCTTCAAACTTTGGCAACTGACCTGTTCCTGTCATTGCGGCACGCGATACCATAAACGGCGGAATCACCTCTTCATACCCGTGCTCACGCGTGTGCAGATCCAGCATGAACTGGATCAACGCCCGTTCAAGCGTGGCGCCTGCGCCCATATAGAGCGAAAACCGCGCACCCGAAATTTTTCCGGCACGTTCAAAATCTAAAATCCCAAGTCCTTCGCCCAATGCCACATGATCCAGGGGTTGAAACGAAAACTTCTTAGGCTCGCCCCATTTGCGGGCTTCGACATTTTGTTCGGCGTCTTTGCCATCGGGTACACTCGAATGTGGAATATTCGGTATCCGCAGCGCGATCGAATCCAACTGTTCTTGGATCACTTTTAATTTGTCATCAAGAGCCTTTACTTGATCGCCCACTGCGCGCATTTCCAATACGCGCTTATCGGCGGCGGCGGCAGCAACCGGATCAGATTTCGCCTTGGCTTTGAGTTGTGCAATTTCCTGCGAAGCTGCATTTCTTACGGACTTCAACTTCTCGGTTTCTTGAATCAGGTCACGACGAGCGCGCGACAAGTCTTTTAAGCTCGCAACTAGATCGGGAGATGCGTTTCTACGCTCGAGCGCTTTTTCTAATTCCGCCGTATTCTCATTGAAGTATTTTGGATCTAACATTGAACTAGATTAGCACGGCCGAGCGCTAACGCAAATACCGCTGAAACTCCGCCTTGTCAGGCGCGTCAGGCTCCATGTCCAGGTACTTCCGAAATGCGACTGCCGCCGACGCGGTGTCTCCTGATTCGCGATGCGCCATCCCGAGGCGTTTGTAAACTGCGGGATTACCCTTGTCCAAGGCTAGGGCTGCCTGAAAAAGGGCGATTGCACCTGCATAATTCTTCAAAAGATAATTGGCGTAGCCGGCCTCCTGCTTCGCGTCTGCGGACTGCGGCGCCGCCTGCATTGCCTTCAAGAACTGCGTCAATGCATCTGAAGGTGAACCAACTTCAATCAAGGCCTTTCCGTACGAAATCATGGCTTGAGCGTTGTTTGGATTATTCGCAAGCTCCGTCTTGAACTCATCTGCGGCTAATCGGTGATTTCCCATGACGGCATAGAGGGCACCCTTGTAATAATGGAGGTTCGGATATTTGGGATAAATCCCAAAAATCTTCGACAGTTCATCCGAGGCCTTCTCATATTCAGTCCTTTTTACGTAGATTCGATACTTCTCGAGATAGCCCGATGGATCTGAAGCGTTGCGTTCTGAAAAGGACTGATAAGCTGAGAGCGCACGCGTAAGTGCATCCTTCTCTAGCCCTTCTTTACTTAAATAGATCTGCGCTTGAAGCTTCCACGCATATCCATACTCTGGATTTGCGGTCATCGCCTGCTCCACAAAGCGCTGGGCCTGTTCCCAGTCTCCTTTTTGAATGTGTAATTCGGCAATCGCCGATAGAATCTCTGCCTTAGCCCCCGAACGTCGTTGGAGTTCTTCTTGTAACAGGCTAATCGCGCGCTCAACTGATTCAGTCGCCGCGACACACTTGGCAATTCCAATAAGCGCATCGTTGTTAAGGGGGTCAAAACGAAGGGCTAAGGCAAAAAAGAAGGGTGCGTCCTTAAAATTCTTTATCGCAATCAAACTCTTCGCATAAGCGATGTAAACGTCGGGATCAACAGAGTCCCGTCCCATCGCCTTTTTGTAAAACATCTGCGCTTCAACTTGTCGTCCTTGTTTGGCATAGAGATCTGCTGCCGCTTTATCAATCGCACTTTGGTTGACAGGGAGGCTTCGGAATTTATCCATCGCCTTTTGCGCCTCTTCCCATTCATAACTTTGAATCAAAATAGAAATGTATTTAGACCAAACTTCGATATTCTTGGGGGCTCGGTCTGCTGCAAGCTTGTAATTCATGCGGGCATTATCAAAGTCGTGAAGATATTGAAACATGTCTCCAATCTTCACAAGCGGGATAGCGGACTCGTCGTTGGCCTGTCTTGCCTGAAGAAAGGTGGAAAGCGCCTCATGATGCTTTCCTTCTTTCAATAATTTTTCACCTTCTCCGAGAAAAAAATACATTCTCGCTTCTCTTTGTATCGTCTTTCCTTTTTCACCCGCTTTTGCGCGTAGGGTGTAAAGCTCAAGCAAATAATCATGATTTTCCTTATCAAGCTTTACGGCCCGCTCGACATCATACAATGCGAGATCCCATTTCTCGAAGAGCTCACTCAAAACTCCGTGAAGATAGTAGGCGGATGCGCGATCCTTAGGAGAAAGCAGTTGAGAGTTTCCCACTAAAAAGTCGAGGTTTTTAGCAACCTCCTTTAACTTGCCCTGATGATGCGCAAGTTCAGAAATCCGCAAAAATGAGCGCGCATGCCGGTTGTTGAATTTGGCGGCTTTTTGATATTCCATGAGCGCTGCCGTCATATCATTCAACTTCTCTGCGATTTGCCCCCTCAAATAAAAGACCTTGGCGCTAAATACTTTTTCATCAGGAATCTGCCCAATATATTTTGCAGCTCCGGCAGCATCTCCTCGGCTGTAGAAGACGAGGGCTACGTAATAGAACATTTCCAATCCAAAACTGGGATGGGTCTTGGTATATTCAACAATGCGATTTTGAGCGGCCTCAACCTTATTTACCATAAGGTAGAACTCTACATCCGCAATGACCGACTCGGGCAGATCAACAGCCTTAGCCCGAGACATTTCAATCAATTTTGAAATCACCGAGAAATAGTTCTCATCCTTATTAGATGAATCAATCAGATTGATATAGGACGAAGCGAGTAAGGCCAAGGCCTTTACATTTCCTGGGTCACTTCCGGCAGACGCCCTAAATTTTTCGGCCGCTTGCCGATAACCAAGCACTGTGTCTTGAATGTACTCTTTTATACCTGCCTGATAGAGTTTCTCACTTTTCTGTGGATCAACTTGTCCCTGCACAAATGCGGGGAGATCTGGCCGAACCGGAGGCCACTTCTTTTCGATCGGCTTTTCAGTGGGTGAAAGAAACGTTTCATACGCAAAATACCCCAAAACAAGGGCCAATAAAGTGGCTTTCGCTAACTTCCTCAAAGGGGATGTTTTTGATCTTTCACCCCCTCCGCTGCTTGAGTCTGACTCCGACAATGAGGGTCGCTGAAAAACAATGGTGCGTTCACTTGAAAGATCCCGATATTTGGACTGAATTTCCTCTTCGTGAACCGCCAGTTCGCGCTGCGCCTCGGGACGAGTATCAATGCGCGTGCTCTCATTGTCTTCTTCAGTTGGCTGTCGTATTTCGATTTTATCAACGACAACCTCAGTTGGAAAATACTCTGTCTTGGAGGGTTCTTCTTGTGCTTCGGGCGGAGGGATTGCTCCTAATAGTTCTGTGAGTTCTGGAAACTCCGAAAAAGCGCGCCATTCTTCACTGGGAAGCTTGCGCACCTCTTCATTTCCCGTAACGACTCCCTTGTCGATAAAGAGGCGAACTCGATCTACATTCAAGGGCCCTAAAGTCCGGCCTGAGGAAAGCTTGATTTTAAAGCTAGGTTCGCCGTCGTACTTCATCTATAGACTTGAGGCGACCTTCTTTGCCGCCAAAACCACTTTCCCCGGCATAAGCCCGAGTTGAAGAGTTAAAAAGACCATTGCCGCTATTCCAAGCGTTGACCAAACAGGAATCCTATTCACTGAAGGACTGCCTGATGGATCCCTCATATACATATAAACCATCACTCTTAGATAGTAGTATACCGAGATCGCGCTACACAAGACGCTAATAATAACGAGAGGAATCTCGTTGGCTTGAACGGCCGAGTAAAACAACACGTACTTCGCAGCAAATCCAGCCGTAGGAGGAACCCCGGCCATCGAGAACATGAACACCGCTAATCCGAAAGCGAGCCACGGATGTCTGCGCGATAATCCAGAGAGATCATGAAGACCTAGACCGCTATCATCCCGCGAAGAGAGGACGGTCAAAATAATAAAGGCTCCAAGATTCATGGCTGCATACGCAATAAGATACATAACAACAGGGCCATAACCCATTTCATTGCCGGAACCTGCAATAATACCGACGATCAAATAGCCTGTATGCGCAATCGAAGAATAGGCCAACATTCGTTTGAGATTGGTTTGAGTCAAAGCAACCACGTTTCCCAGAATCATCGTAAGTACGGCGCTGACCCAAAGAATATCGTGCAAATGCGCCTGTAATGTTATCGAAAGACCCTTTCCATAACCTACAGATGTAAGCAGTCTGATGAGGGTTGCGAAAGCGGCCGCCTTCAACCCAGTAGTCATAAAGCCTGTTATAGGGGTAGGAGCACCCTCATAGACATCGGGCATCCACATATGAAAGGGAACAGCCGCGACTTTGAAAAGAAAACCAAGAATCACCAGCCAGGCGCCAAGTGTGTAAACGGGTGTCATGGACGTCGGGTGGGTCTGTATAAAGGAGAGAATTTCCTTGATTCCGGTGGTTCCCGTTGAACCGTACAGCAAAGCGGAACCATAAAGAAAGACGGCCGACGCTGCGGAGCCCAGAATGAAGTACTTCATTGCCGCTTCATTGCTTCGACGATCGGCTCGCCGAAAACCAACCAAGGTATAAACAGCCAATGACATTAATTCGAGAGCAATAAAGACCACAATCAAATCTTGCGCGGAAACCATGAGCATCATTCCCAAGACGGCAAAGAGAATTAGAAGATAGTACTCGGGATACTGTAGCTTTTCTCGATCTAGATAACGAAAAGAGGCCATGACTGTAAAAAAGGCTGAAGCCATGAAGACAATGTTAAAGAGATGTGAATAGCCGTCCGAAATCATCATCGCATTGAATAGCGTAAGGGGTGCCTCTGGAACCAGCCGAAATGAATCCACGATTCCAGCAAACAGCGTGGCAAGCACCAGAATAAAGAGCGGCCATTTTGGATTCATCCAACGAACAACCGAGAGAATCATTGCTAAGATAGTGCCACCAAAAATAATGAAGTAAGGTCGAAGCGCCGAAAGCTGTTCGGGACTGATGGACAAGAGTTCGGGGCGGATTGTCTGTAAGCCTTCCATTTTAGTTCCCTTTTATCTGGTTGAAGGGTTCAAGAGTCACTGTCGCTACGGCGGTCGTCTGAGATTTCGCACCACTTCTGGAGAGGAATCTCTCAATTGAGGGCTGAGTTCTTGAGAAGAAATAGTTTGGGAAAAACCCCATCACAAAAATTGAAACTACGAGTGGGGTCAAAACTGCGATTTCTCGGAAACTCAAATCCTTAAGCTTTTCATTCTCTTTATTCGTGATCGGTCCAAACATGACTCGCTGGAACATCCAGAGCATGTAGACCGCACCGAGAATCACCCCAAGCGCCGCAATAACCGTGAGGGTTTGATTCGCGCGCCATGCACCCAAGAGAATCATGAACTCGCCGATGAATCCGTTGGTTCCAGGAAGGGCAATCGAAGAGAGAGTGACGATCATAAAGATTACAGCGAACCACGGCATCACTTTCGTGATCCCGCCATATTCCGAAATTTCCCGTGTGTGTCTTCGCTCATAGATCATGCCTACAAGCAAGAAGAGGGCACCGGTGGAAACCCCGTGATTTAACATTTGATAATAGGCGCCGGTGGCCGCCAGGCTATTCAGGGAAAAGAGCCCAAGCACGACATAGCCCATGTGACTCACTGAAGAATAGGCCACCAGTTTCTTGATGTCCGGCTGAACCATCGCAACAGCCGCACCATAGATGATCGCGATCGTCCCTAGAACCATGAAGGGGATTTGATAGGTCGCAACGGCCTCTGGAAAAAGAGGAAACGCGAACCGCATAAATCCATACCCTCCCATTTTAAGAAGAACCGCAGCAAGGATGACGCTTCCGGCGGTCGGCGCTTGCACGTGAGCGTCAGGCAACCAGGTATGCAACGGAAAGAGAGGGACCTTGATTGCAAAGGCGACGGCAAAGGCAAGAAACAAAAGTCCTTGCGGAGAGAAAAATCCCGCGCCTAGGAGCTTCAAGCGATAAAGGTCCGTCACCAGCATGGAGTAGTTTCCAAATTGAACTTTATGCTGATAGGCCAGATAGAAAATCGCAACGAGCATCAGAAGTGATCCGACGAGGGTAAATAAAAAGAATTTCATAGCGGCATAAATACGGTCTTTTCCGCCCCAGATGCCGATTAAGAAATACATGGGAATCAACATGGCTTCCCAAAAAATGTAGAATAGAAACAGATCCAGAGATATAAAAGCGCCGAGCATCCCTGTTTCCAGAGAGAGAAGCAGGAAATAGTATTCACGAAGTCGCATATCGACCGCATTAAATGAGCCCAAAATCGCGATGGGCATCAAAAAAGTAGTGAGCATGATCAACCACAAACTGATTCCATCCAACCCGACGGAATAGGAAATCCCAAGCTGAGGCAACCACTCTATACTCTCGCTCAACTGAAACTCAGGCCCCGAGGGCGAATACTGCTGAAACATCCACACCGAGAGTGCAAAAGTGACGAGCGAACCGAAGAAGATCCAGGTTTTTAGAAAAGTCTTACCTCCTTGCGAACTCACTGGGATTAAAAGCCCGGCAGTTGCCCACAACAGAGGGAGGAAAACGGTTGTCGTAATTAGATGTGACTCAAGCCATTCCATAAATGAGATACCCCACTGATGCCATAATTCCCAAAAATAGGATTAGAGCGTAAAATTGGATCGACCCTGTTTGCGCAAGTCGCAGAACCTGTCCACTCCACTCAGAACCGCGGCCCAAGCTGTTAATACATCGATCAATTACCGCGACGTCAAAATACTTCCAGAGAAGTTTTGAAAACCCAAGAATAGGCTTCACAAACAAGAATTCATAAATCTCATCGATATACCACTTATCAGTAAGCACCTTGTGAAGGCCTGCCCACTTGCGCTTAAGTTCCGCCGCTTTCGGCAGATTCGCATACATTCTCAAAGCAACGTAAATACCTAATGCCGCGCCGGCAACAGACACCGCCATCAAAACCCATTCCATTGAGGGCGAAATCCCTTCTGCAATCCCGTGTGACTCAGGGATCACAGGCTCTAACCAATGATCAAGCCAGCTGAGGTGGGGGATTCCCATGAATCCACCAACGACACTTAAGACCGCCAGAATTTGAAGCGGCACCACCATGACATTGGGAGATTCATGAACATGAACTTCTTTGCTTCGAAGTGTTCCCAAGAAAGTAAGGGAGAATAGCCGGGTCATATAGAATGCCGTCATGACAGCCGTTGCAGCTCCCAGCCCCCACAGAAAAATCGAACCGTGAGTCGAGCTAAAGGCTTTCCACAGAATTTCATCTTTTGAGAAAAACCCAGAAAAAGGAGGGATGCCACAAATCGCAAGCCACCCTGCCGCAAACACGAGAAACGTCTTAGGCATTTTGAATCTGAGTCCGCCCATCTTGAGGATGTCTTGTTCTTCATGCATTCCATGAATCACGCTGCCGGCACCCAAGAAGAGTAGAGCCTTGAAAAAGGCGTGGGTGATCACGTGGAAAACTCCGGCGGTATATGCGCCAACACCGCAAGCCAAGAACATATAGCCAAGTTGCGAAACAGTGGAGTAGGCGAGTATCTTCTTAATATCTGTTTGGGTGATGGCAATGGTGGCTGCAAAGAATGCCGTAAACACCCCGACCGAGGCGACAACTTCGAGCGCCACGGGCGAAAGGCTATAAAGAAAATTCAGTCGTGCGACCAAATAGATTCCGGAGGTGACCATCGTGGCCGCGTGAATGAGTGCCGAGACCGGCGTAGGGCCCGCCATGGCATCTGGCAGCCAAACAAAAAGAGGAATCTGCGCTGATTTTCCCATGCAACCCACAAAAAGCAAAACACAGATCGTCGTAATCGCACCGACACTTACGGAGGGCGGAATCGACGCATGCGCGCCCCCTAATCCTTCGCGAAGTACCGCGAAGTCTAAGGTGCCAAAGGTCGAAAAAATCAGGAACATTCCGAGGAGAAACCCGAAATCACCAATTCGGTTGACGATGAAAGCCTTTTTGCCAGCCTTTGCTTTTTCGATATCGGTATACCAATACCCAATAAGTAAATAACTGCAAAGGCCCACCCCTTCCCAGCCCATGAACATGATGGGAAGAGAGGCACCTAAAACGAGCATGAGCATCGCGAAACAGAAGAGATTCAGATAGGCGAAAAACTTACCCGGAGTCTCATCATGATGCATGTATCCGATCGAATAGATGTGAATCAGTGTTCCCACCCCTGTAATCACAAGCGTGAAAAGAGAAGAGAGGGGATCGATCCGAAGCGCCATATCCAGCGAAAAATTTCCAGCGTTGATCCAGGAAAAGAGGACCTGATTAATCGCTCGGCCCTCTTCGGGTAGATCTTTGAGTTGGAAAAAGAGCAAAAGGGAGACCACGAAAGAGGAGAAAATCGCAAGACTTGCGATCACACCCGTTACACCGGAGTGCGCTTTATGTTTTCCCGGAGGCGCTTGAAAGAACGCGTACCAAACACCATTTATAAGAAAGCCAATCAACGGAAATACTGGGACTAGTGCTAGCATTTGGGTCACTCCCGTAAAAGTTTGATTTGATCGGTATCCACGCTTCGGAGGGTTCGAAACATGGCGATGACCAGACCTAGTCCGATCGCTGACTCAGCAGCGGCGACCGTGATAATAAAAAACACGGCCATCTGACCGCCCATATGATTCAAGAGTTTTGAATAGGTAACGAAGGTTAAATTCACGGCATTCAACATGAGTTCAATACTCATCAAAATGACGATAATGTTACGCCGCATGAGAACACCGGCAAAACCGATGAAGAATATGGTCGAACAAAACGCTAATACTACCCAAGGCTCTATGCGCATCATGTTGACCTCCTCTTTGCAATCGCAACCGCGCCGACAATGGCTCCCAGAAGCAGGACGGAGGTCAGCTCAAAGGGGAGAATATATTCGGAAAACAGTAGTTCAGAGAGCACCCGCGTGTTCCCTCCCGCTTCTTGAATCCTTTGTGGCGTAAAGGCGCCCACCGAGGCCGGAGGGGTTGTCTCTTTGAATGCCCAAATAAAGAGCGATAGAAGCCCGATCGAAAGAGCTATAATCATGAAACGTCCGAGACGACCCGCCCTCATCGTATCGAGCGAAGGCGCATCAATATTGAGAAGCATAATCACGAAAATGAACAGCACCATGATCGCGCCGGCGTAAACCAGAATTTGTAGCGCTGCAACCAGATGGGCGTCCAACATCGCATAGAGCCCGCCGAAACAGAAAAAGACGATCACAAGACTTAGGGCGCTTGCAATCGGGCTCTTCTTTAAAACCACCATTCCTGAAAAGGCTATGGCCACGGCGGCAAAACTATAAAAAAAGACTGGAGAAATATCCATTACTTGTTCCCCCGCTGTTCCGCTAAATAGGACTTGTCATAGACGGTTCTCTGACTGACCGACATTTCATAGATATTGCTAAGCTTGATCGCATCCTTTGGACAGGCTTCTTCACACATGCCACAAAAGCAGCAACGCAGAAGATCTACTTCAAATTTGACCGGATATTTTTCCTTATCGGGCCGCTCGCCTGCTTCAATATGAATGCACTCAGCAGGGCAAACGGTTGGACACAGCATGCAAGCCGTACAGTTCTCCACGCCATTTACGGACTTGATATAGTGCATCCCTCTAAAGCGGTCGGAGTAATTACGTCGGACCTCAGGATACTCAATCGTCACATTTGGGGCAAAAAGCATGTTCCTCATCGTAATGAAGAGCCCCTTGGCGATGTCGATCACGTAAAACTCGTACCAAATAGACTTCTTGTGTTTAACAAGCATAGATCAGTACCACCGGTAGTAAATCATCACACCTGTGATGAAGATGTTGGCAAGCGAAAGGGGCAGGAGAACTTTCCACCCAAAATCCATGAGCTGGTCATAACGAAAACGGGGGAGAGTCCAACGTACCCAGACAAAGAACCACATAAAGAAACAAAGCTTCAACAGGAAGGAGAGCGCCTCAAAAGCCACTCTGACGATATCGAAGGTCAATCCCGAAAGCCCCAGGACATCAAGAACCGAATGCATTCCGGGAAGCATTTGCCAGCCCCCAAAATACAAAGAAGCGATAAAGCCAGAAGCCACCGCCATATTCATGTATTCGGCCATCATAAACAGGGCAAACTTCATGGAGCCATATTCAAGATGATAACCCGCTACGAGTTCTGACTCGCCTTCAGGTAAGTCAAAAGGGAGGCGATTGGTTTCAGCAAACGCGGTAGTCAGGAAAATCAAAAAACCCAGCGGCTGAATAAAAATGCCCCACTTAGGGATGGTGAGCGGCCCCAATGTCATCAAGACTTCGCCCTGAGCACGAGCAATCTCGCCTAGGTGAACCGTTGAAAATGCCATGACAATCCCAATGACGGACAATCCCATGGAAAGCTCGTAACTGATCATCTGTGAAGAGCTGCGCAGGCTTCCTAAAAGTGCGTATTTATTATTCGAAGACCATCCCGCCATGATGATGCCATAAACACCAAGCGAACCAACCGCCAAGATAAAGAGGAACCCTACATTAAGATCCGCAATCTGGAAGTTAATCACCCGCCCATCGATGGTCATAGAGCTCGCAAACGGGATCACCGCAAAAGTCAAAAACGGAACAATGAGAGAGGCGAGAGGGGCTAGAACATAATAGAATTTTTCGACATGCCCCGGAATCGGATCTTCTTTGCCCATGAACTTGATCGCGTCCGGAATAGATTGAAGCAGGCCCAAAGGACCAATTCGATTAGGTCCCTTGCGATTCTGCATGAGTGCCGAACCTCGACGCTCAACCCACGCCATGACCGGAGCGACAGAAAGCAAGGGAACGAGCACAATTAGAATTTTAACCGCTGTTGCAACCCAATCAAAAGTATCCATCACAATGCCCTCACGCCTTTTTTCCACCGTTGGCCCAGACCATCAAGATCTCAGCTATTGCTTTGCTTTGACCCAGGGGCCTGATCGCGGGTTTGAGTTTTTGCTCTTTGCCCTGAAAGTTAATAATCGTTCCCGATTTTTCGACAAAGCTCAAACTCGGGAGAATCGCTTCATAGCTCTCCACCTGGGGTAGATTAAAAACACCCACTCCGATCCGCTTCATGCTTTTGAGCT
This sequence comes from Oligoflexia bacterium, assembly GCA_903881565.1. Taxonomy (GTDB): domain Bacteria; phylum Bdellovibrionota; class UBA1018; order UBA1018; family UBA1018; genus CAIRTR01. Next base: position 12,108 of record CAIRTR010000121.1, read on the forward strand.
CGGGCAGCTTCGCTCTCCCCCCGCGAAACACGATCGCAACCTCGGCACCTGTAAAAGATGGGTCAAAAGGCTTGATTCCCAATTTTTCCATCCCGTTCAAATTGGAGGTTTTGCTCTTCATTTTTAGAATAGGATCCGCTTCTCCATCTTCTTGAGTCGTTTTGACGGTGGGTGTTCCAAAATGGTAAACCGGCGCAGAAGTGTATTTGGATTTTGCGAAATCCAGAATCTGCTGTCCTTCTTCTAAGGTGAGATCAGATCCGACGAGAAACACGACCTTCTTACCCGCGCTTACATTTCGAGCGACTTCCAATCCCTGCTCCCAGGTTGTGGACGTCAACGATGCGGCTGTGGCTCCCTTGGTGGCGGGTTCAAGCACGCGCGCAGAATCGTGCACGTAGTGATAATTAAAGCGGCCTTCATCGCAAATCCAATATTTATTAACCTCAAGGTTTTCGCGCGCGATACAGCGGTAGATCGTGTTGCCGTCTTCTTGAACTTCAATATTACAGCCTCGCGAACACCCTTCACAGACCGTCGCGGTCTTTTTCAAGAACCAGGACCGTTTTTTGAAACGAAAGTCTTTGAGGGTCAGGGAACCAGTAGGACAGATGTCGGCATAATTCCCCGCATACTCTGTCGTGAGCTCTTTTGAATTCAGCGTCGTGATTTCGGTCCAATTTCCGCGTTTGACGGCAACCATTTCATGAATTCCAGCAATCTCATCGCCAAACCGAATACAGCGAGTACAATGAATACAACGATTCATATTCTTCTTGATCACGGGACCCATATCTAGATCCAGATACGTCCGACGCTCTTCTGTATAGCGAGAGTAGGGGCTTCCAAATTTATAGGAGTTGTCCTGCAGATCGCATTCTCCGGATTTATCGCAAATTGGACAATCCAGGGGGTGGTTAATAAGCAGAAACTCCATGATGGCTTTTTGGTTTTGGACCACTTTTGGCGTAGTCGTATGAACCACCATTCCCTCAGCGGCCGGCGTAGAGCACGCCGTCTGAAGTTTTGGATTCTTCTCAATCTCGACCGCACACATCCGACACTGCGCCACGACCGTAAGGCCCGGATGATAGCAAAAAACCGGGATTTCCACTCCGACTCGCTTCGCTACTTCAATAATATTTTCGCCAGGCTTAAACTCCGCCTCGCGCCCGTCAATTATGCATTTGGGCATTTGCCACCTCGAATATGGGCTTCAAAATCTGCTCTAAATTTCTTCACAAAACTAGCGACGGGTCCCGCGGCTGCGTCACCAAGGGCACACAACGTTTTCATGCCCACATTTTCAGTGATATCAAGAAGCAGCTGAAGATCCTGGTCCCGACCATGTCCCGCTTCAATGCGCTCAATGATATCCCACATCCACCGCGTGCCCTCTCTACAAGGCGTGCACTGACCACAAGACTCATGCGCATAAAAATGGGCAATTCTCCTCAATAATTTAACGATGCAATAATCTTCACTGATCACGACTATGGCCGCAGAACCCAACATGGTTCCAATCTTGGACATAGGCTCAATGTCAGCAATGACATCAATTTCGTCTGCCGTGAGGACAGGCGCTGAGGAACCCCCTGGGATAACGGCCTTGAGTTTTTTATCACCTAAGATCCCATGACAATGTTCATAGATAATTTGTCTAAGCGTCACAGAGCCCGATGCGAATTCATAGACCCCGGGTTTCTTTACGTGACCCGATACGCAAAAGAGTCTCGTTCCGCCGGATTTTTCCAGCTTCCCAAGCTTTGCATACCAGTCCCCACCATTCTTGATGATGAAGGGAACAGACGCTAACGTTTCCACGTTATTAACGATCGTGGGTCCGCCAAATGCCCCTGCTTGAGCAGGAAACGGCGGCTTCACTCGTGGCTCTCCACGCTTACCTTCAAGAGAGTTAAGAAGGGCGGTTTCTTCGCCACAGATATAAGCGCCCGCACCGCGATGAACGGTTAGATCAAAGTCAAAACCACTGCCCAAGATGTTCTTGCCAAGATAACCGGCTTCATAGGCCTCATCGATGGCTTCATCCAAAAGCTTTGCTTCGCGCGCATACTCGCCTCGAATGTAGATGTAACCGACATGCGCACCAATGGCAAAACCGCCAATCACCATGCCTTCGATAAGAAGGTGAGGGGTGTAGCGCATAATATCGCGATCTTTAAAAGTTCCGGGTTCAGATTCGTCCGCATTACAAACCAAGTATTTTGGCTTCGGGGATTGCTTGGGAATAAATCCCCATTTCGTTCCCGTCGGAAAAGAGGCGCCACCCCGGCCTCGAAGCCAGGACTTTTTCATTTCGCCAATAATGTCATCTTGAGACATCCCGAAGGCTTTTTTAACCGTCTTGTAGCCATCCATGCTCTTGAGATAGTACGCTAGCGGACGCGACTCCTCTTGGAAGTGCTGGATAAACATCGTTTCAACTGTTTCGTCCATTGTGTCTGACATCGCACTTACTCCAAGGAACTCAGAAGACGATCCATCTTCTGAATGTCCAGATTTTCATGATAATCATCGTTTAACATCATCGCAGGGGCCGTTCCACAGGCGCCCAGACACTCTTCTTCCATCAAGGTAATCTTGTTGTCCGCCGTCGTTTCGCCGCATTTAATCCCGAGCTTCTTTTCCAGATGCTCCATCACTTCGTCTGAGCCCCGAAGACAGCATGCGACGTTGGTACATAATTTGAGATGATACTTGCCGACAGGCTTCAGATTGAACATCGTGTAAAAACTTGCAACCTCACGAACCTGAGCCGGATGAATTCCGATGTAACCTGCGATCTCGTCCATCACCGCATCTGAGAGCCAGCGCGTTTCATCTTGCGCCGCATGAAGCGCAGGGATGAGAAGCGCGACCTTTGTTGGATAACGGGGCTCCAATTTTTTCATTCGATCATAAAACTTTTTGGAAAGTATTTTTTCTACCATTTCAATCCTCCACCAAAACCAACCCTAACGATCCAGCTCGCCTGCAATCACGTTGACACTGCCAAGCGCGCCAATTAAATCCGCAATTTTCCAACCCTTTACCATCGGTGAAATTCCTTGATAATGCCAAACCGATGGCCCTCGAATTCTCATGCGATGGGCTTTCGGGCCGCCTTTACTCACAATATAGAATGCGAGCTCCCCATTTGACGCTTCAATCGCGGTGTAGGCTTCGCCCGCAGGAACATCAAAACCTGTCATAAAGAATTTAAAATGGTAAATGAGGCCTTCCATTGTATTGTGGACAACGTCTTTATCCGGAATCCGCACGCGCTTGTCTTCAGACCAAATCGGCCCTTTTTTCATGCGGTCCGCACATTGGGCGATAATATTAAGTGACTGACGTATTTCGTGAACTCGCACGAGATAACGGTCAAACGTGTCCCCATTTTGGCAAACGGGAACATCAAATTCGACGTTTTTATAATACAGATAAGGTTGGTCGCGCCTAAGATCAATATCCAAGCCCGCAGCACGAGCATTAGGACCACTGTAACTGTATTGCAAGCATTGCTCTTTGTTGAACGGCGTCACACCGACAGTACGCATCTGCCAAATCTTATTTCCTGTAAGTAGCCGATCCATCTCATCCAGGACGGTCCGGGTCTTCGCAACCCAAGCCTTAACTTCACGCTCAAACCCCTCGGGCGCATCCTGCATCAACCCGCCAATTCGCGTATAGGAGGTTGTTAAACGTGCGCCGCAAAGTTTTTCAATGATCGTGTAGGCTTCTTCTCGTTGATGGTAACCATAAAGAAAATACGAAAAAGCACCTAAATCGACGGCATTAATCCCGATACAAACCAGGTGATCGATCACGCGGGCAATCTCGGATACGATCATGCGAATCCAGACACACCGCTCAGGAACCTCAATCCCCATGAGTTTTTCAACAGCAAGCGCATAACCCACGTTATTCATGAGCGAGGAACAGTAATTGAGACGATCCGTATAAACAATAAACTGATGGTAGGTTCGGTTCTCGCCCAACTTCTCTTTTGCGCGATGGGTATAGCCCATTTCGCAATAGGAGCTTTCGATTGTTTCTCCATTGAGTTTCGCAACCATCCTCAGCGCACCGTGCATCGCCGGATGAGTGGGTCCAATATTCACGACGAAGCGCGAATCTCCCCATAGATCATCTGGATCATGATCGACTCGAATGCCACTGGGAAACTCTGTACTTCCTAGTTTTGTGTCTTTAATGTTTTGCATTTTTTCTGCGCCTTTGTTTCGAAAACACTAGTCCAACAACTTTGGGTCGATCACCTGGGGTTCGGTGAAGATCTGGTATCCTCTTAATGGAAAGTCTTTACGAAGGGGGTGCCCCTCAAAGCGATAGTCCATTAAAATTCTTCTCAAATCAGGGTGACCGAGAAATTTGACTCCAAACATATCGTACACTTCTCGCTCCGCCCAATTAGCCCCCGGCCAGACCGATACCGCCGTTGGAACTTCTTCGCCCTCGGAAACCTTCACTTTTACGCGAATTCGATTTTTATGTACCGTGGAAAAGAGATTGTAAACGACTTCAAACCGAGGGGCCTGCTCTTCATCCGTCGCCGTAAGATCGGCGAGAAAATCGTACTCAAACCCGGGTTCGGTTTTAAGAAAAGACAAAAGCTCAATTACCTTTGCTAGGGATACATAGACTATTGGAAAGTCTGTGGCGGCCTCCCCTGGGAAAAGAACATTTCCCAGATCCCCTGAAAACTTCGCCTGAAGTGTGGCGAGTTGTTTGCGCCAACCTTCGCCAAATTTCTTGATCGCCTCGCCGCCATTTGTTGGAATCAATGTTCGCACGTCCATGGTGTGATCCTCTCTCTGCCCTTACGATGAAGCCAAACTGCTGCCGCGCTTATGCTCCGCTAATTTTCGATGCGAATGAGTTTCCCCGCGCGCAATCTTTTCTTGGAGTTGAAGCAAGCCGTGCAGAAAACCCTCTGGTGCAGGGGGGCAACCAGGGAGGTAAATATCCACGGGGATCATGGTATCAATCCCCTGAAGAACGCTGTAAACATTAAAGATCCCACCTGAGGAGGCACAGGCCCCCGCACACATCACATATTTGGGATCACTCATTTGATCGTAGACGGTTTTTAAAACCGGGGCCATTTTCGTTGTGATAATTCCCGCTACGATGAGTAGATCGCTTTGTCGGGGGGAAAACCGAACCACCTCTGCCCCAAAGCGCGACATGTCGTAATCTGAACAAAGCGTAGACATCATTTCGATCCCACAACAACTTGTGCCATAGGGAAGCGGCCAGAGAGAATTCTTACGGCCCCAATCAAAGAGGGCGTCTACTTTTGTCGTGAAAAATGAAGCTGAACCGTCTTTAGACATAATGACTCCTTTTAAACTCCCTAAACTCCTTAATCCCAATCAAGTGCGCGTTTCCGCAGCACGTAAAAATATCCAACGAGAAGTATCGCCACAAAAAAGAACATCTCCAAAAGGATGAAGGAGTTGATAGCCAAATATTTTTTGAAGACCACGGCCCATGGAAAGAAGAAAATGGCCTCTACGTCAAACAAGAGGAATAAAATCGCGACGAGATAAAATCGAACAGAAATCCGATGTCGCGCATCTCCCATGCCGGGAACACCGCATTCGAAAGGAAGATTTTTTTTCTTATTCGGAATACCCGTTCCGATAAGATGAGTCAGAACGAGAACTGCACCACCTACTACCAGGCCTAGGCCCAGTAGGATCAATACAGGAATGTATGCCATAGAGACGTTTATAGCCTTAACACCGGTCAGCCGGCTACCATAAAATGGAGCCTAAGTGTTTGCCGGCCCATTGAAAAAAGTTTTCCGCAAATCCCCCGGAAAGAACCAACGGCATCATCAGCGAGAACAGAAACAATCGCCCTCTCACCCCAAACTCCAAACGAACATCCACGGGCTTGCGATAATCAGAGATCATCGCATAGATGAGCCGCGCCACGGCAGCAGTAGAAACTCCCATTGAAACAATCGCCAACCCAGCAAGCGCAGTCCAGCCATGCTGCACAGCAGATCCAACCAAAGCAAACTTTCCTATGAACCCTGGCAAAGGGGGAACTCCCACTAGACAGAGTAAAAAGAGGATCAGACAAATGCACTCCGGAACCGCTTTGCCCAAAACTCCCTTGAAATCCGCCAGGCGGTCTGAACGCATTTCGTCATAAAAAACAGCGAGCACGAAAAAGATCCCCGTCAGTGTGAAAACCTCGATGACGAGGTTATACATTAGCGCGGCGACGCCTTGCTGATCCAAAACAAGTGGCCCCATCAAAAAGAATCCCGTTTGAGAAACTGCCAAGCATCCCACCATGCGCTTGGCTCCTTTTTGGCGCAGAGCAAGAAACGCTCCAACTAACATCGAGAATCCTGAAAGTTGCGCTAGAATTTGTGGCCAGTCAAAATCTCCAATATAATGGCGAAGCGGTCCAATGCCCTCTCCTGTTTCGGTGGGTACCGACAGGAGCACCAAAACAAAGCGTAACAGGACTGCGAAACCAACCCCTCTCGAACCTAATATAATAAAAGAGGAGACCGGCGTAGGTGCGCCCTCAATCACGTCCGGTGCCCAGAGATAAAAGGGAAAGGCGGCCATCTGAAAACCAATAGCAAGAAAGAAGAATGAAAAAATTACAAGCATGCCCTTGGGGTCAATGGCTTGGACGAGAAGCACGCGATGAATTTCATAGATATTGAGTTCTTTAGTTGCGGCAAAGATCAGCGCTATTCCAAAAAGAAGAAACCCTACTGAAACGACTGAAAACATCAAATACTTAATCCCTGCCTCAATGGATAAAACAGATCTTTTTCCGTAGGCCGCCAAAACCGAGAACACAATATTCACGCATAAAAGTGAAAGAAAAAGAACAATGAGGTCGGCCGAGGAGGCCGCTAAACACATCGCCAAGCAAGCGGCGACAATGAGTGCGCAATATTCCGTCCGCATCGATCTCGCAATTTCCTTTGCTTGAACGGCAGAAATAACCGCGAGCGCGCCCAGGACCGTGAAGAGTAATTTGAAAAAGAGGGACAACCCATCGACCGCGAGCACTTTTTCAAACACAAAAGTCGGACCGTAATAGAAAACCACGAGGATCTGCAAAAAGGCTGCGGCCAAACCAAAGAGTGAAATAAGTGGAGTGAGGCGCGTACGCTCACCATGATAAGTGATTTCGGCAAGAACCACGAAGAGCAGAGTGATCCCTAAGATAATCTCCGGAAGAAACGCTACTAACGCCCTCAATATGAACTCCTTCTATTTTACAGTCGACAACAAAGTAAGAACCGTCGGTCTCACGAGGTCTAAGAATGGTTTTGGATATACCCCAGCGAAAACAAGCCCCGCCACCAAGGGAAAGAAGTATACTTTCTCTCTGAGCGTTAAATCACTAAAGTTTTCGAGGGCTGGGTTAGGCTCGCCCAGAAAAACACAACGATACATCGTAAAAAGGAAGTAGGTCGAAAGTAAAAGAGCCAACCCCGCTATGATTACCATCAGCGGATGAACAGAATAACTTCCAATGATCACCAGAGAATTTCCGATGAAGCCCCCAAATCCCGGCACCCCCAGAAGCGATGCAATGACAATCCCCGCAACAACAGCAATCAAGGGCGCCACCGTAGCCAGTCCCCCAAAGCTACGCTGATTTTGGTCTCTTAAAAACATCGAATGTCCTGCGCGAGCAGCGATCAATCCCGTAAAAAGGCCAAAACCACAAAGCCCCAACCCAAATACCAGCAAATGAAATATCGCGCCAACCACCCCAGCCGAATGAAGGGAGCCGACCCCAATAAGGCCTAGCCCCACGCCACTCAAACAGAGAAAAGCCAACAGAAGCCTTAAGCCTTTTTGGGCAACGGCGTAGATGCCTCCCATCACAAGGTTTGCGGTTCCTACGATCACGATGATATTCTCCGCACCCGGCAACATCTCAGGGAACAAACTATAAGACAGACGCACAAAGATGTAGATGGCCATCGGCACTGTCACCGCAGCAAGAGAAACAAAAACAGTGGGCGGAGCCTCTTTTGCCACATTTGAAAACCAGCCATGAAGCGGCCAAACCGGCGCCCGAAACGCAAGCCCGACACTCACCAAGAAGAAGGCCGCCATTGAAACCAGGAAATCGCGTCCTAGAATTGAAACGGTTTTTCCTGAGAATTTTCCTCCTGATAGTTCATGGATGGAAAAACTATGTGGATCAGCTGAGTAGTAAACCAAAATGAGAGCGGAAAATAGAAGGCAGTTTCCAATGGCTGACGCAACGATCGACCGAAAAGCAGCACTTTCCCGTCCTTCGCCGCCCCAGATACCCACTAAGAAATAGAAAGGGATGGCGCTCATGCCCCAAAAGAAGAAAAGCAGAAAAAGGTCCTGGGCGACGGCTGCCCCGAAAAAAGAAGCCTGGAGAATTAAGAAAAGCCCGTGCATTCCACGAGGGCCGATCCTTTGGTTCCATTCAGCTGCAATCAAAACTGGAAAAATGACGGCCACCAAAAGAACCAAAAGCGCATTAAGGCCATCCAATCCCAGCTCATATCGAATCGCATAGGAGCCTACCCAGGAAAATGTCTCTACAAACTGTAAATCGGGTGTTTGTCGGTCCATTGAAAAGACAAGAAGGACCCCCACGATGCTGGCACCAAGACTCGTTACAATGGCAGCCCAGCGAGCGAGACCCGCTGTTTCCATTTTTTTGGAGAAGCCCATCTGAAAAAGGGCTCCGGCCAACGGTAGTAATATCATCAAACTCAGAAAATAATTATTCAAGTGACCCTCTCAGCCTTTCAAAAAATTGAGTAAAAGAGCGATCCCTGAAGCGACCGCAAAAAATAAATACCATTGCACGTTTCCATTTTGGATCAACTGCAGGCTCTTGGCGGGAATCTCGACCCCGCTTCGCAATATCCCCGAAAGCCTCGCGAAGAATCTAAGATCCATAAGCGTGGCTGCTTGTGAACCCTTTTCAATCACCCGAGTAAGCCCGTTCGGCAAAAGCCTGTCCCAAATCCTCTGGTCCACTATGCGATAAACCTGTTCACCGGCATACGAGATAAGTCGCAAAGCTCCCAAGAAAGCCCTATCAACTCCGTACCCTTCCTCTACGACCCCAAAAATTCGCGAAAATTTGTTAGAAAAAGAGACTAAAACTTCTTTTTTTCGGCCAAATCCCCAATAAGCGGCCAAAAAAGCTAAAAAGAACATCCCCCAGTATCCACCCAAAGCGATTAAGTCCGACTCGCTTCGCTGAGTATTGTTTTGAACCTGCGAAAAAACCTTTTTCAAGACCGATGGGACGAGTTGATCAGCCCGATCAAGGACAACACCCCCAAAGAGGCTTCCATCCCAGACAAAACTTAGAGAGAGAACCACAAGGAGGGCAGAGAAAATAACCTGCACAAGTGAAAGTTCCGTGACGGTCGTGTCACGATTGAGTTGAAAGAAATTTTTCCACCCCAGTAAGACCAAAAGGAAAATGGCAATGCTATAACAAACCACAACCGGCGCGCTTTCAAGACCGTGAATAAATCCATGAAAGCCGCCAATACTTGAGACGAAACCTAAAAGTCCCGTTCCCGCGGCACAAGCGAAAAACCGTGAAACCGTAAACCGAGCGCGCGTAGAGGCCTCGATTTTATCCTTTTTGTTCCCCGTTTTTTTTGCTTTCTCCTGGCGCCCTTGCTCTCCAATTAATAACGACAAGGAGAGCCCGCTTAGTCCAACGCCAATTCCCCAGACGAACCCCGCCTGCGCGCCGGCAAAGGCAAATAGTGCTGAAGCGAAAGCAAATCCTGCCGAAATCCAAACCGCAATTCCTTTAGTGCTTCGTGTTTGAAAGAGGCCTTCGCCGGTGGATAAAACCGCAGACAGAAGGCAGAGCCAGCCATAGGCCCACAAAATTCCGGAACCCTTAAGGCTTGCTTCAAGTCGAACCAGGAAAAATAATGCGGCCCAGCCGGGCAAAATCTGTGAAATAAAGACACTGACCGCAAGAGGGACCTGCGCTTGGGAGAACCTCCGTGCCGAAAATGGGAAAGACTGAAATTGAAAAAAGAAACCCAGCAATAAGAGTGCCGCACCTAACGGTTCGAGGCTCCCGGATTGTTGGTTCAAGAGAAGTGAGGAATTTGATGAAGCGAGGATACAAGCGCCGAAAATTGAACAGAACAGGCCGCTGCTTCGCTCTAGAGCAAACCGAATCCCTAATGTGGCATCTTCATTGGATTTCCAAGTAGCCCCCAGGACTACTGTGCCGCCCAGAATAATGAGAAACAGTCCGATAAAAACCATCCACGGTGTGAGTGCCGTAACACAAATAGAGAACCCTGCTATACTCATCAGAAAGGCGGGGACAATCCGCACCCAAACGATTGTTTTTGGCGCAAGGCTTAAGAAACCGCCTAAAAGTGCAGTCAATAAGAGTGCAAGTGCGAGCCCCACAAAGGTGAAGGCATCCACCCAAAGACCGACTGTTATGGCTCCGGCGACGTCGCGAGGGAGAACCCAGCCTCTCGCCCAAGAGACGGGGGCGAATGTGGGCTCCTGTCCTGCAGCAACATAAAAGACGACGCCTGAGAAAAAGGCTAAAACCAAGAAGAAGATCCAACGCGAATATTTCTGTAGTTTGTCTCCAAAAATGTAGAGCATCAAACCAAAGAGCGCGGTGAAGAAAATACCTAGGCTGAGTATTTGAAGGTTATTGACGTCTTCCATCATTGTCTCAAGGTTCGGAGTTCAGACATTGAAATCCTTCTTCGTAAATAGAACATTCGAATTGCAAGGGCAAACCCCAAAACCAGCTGGACGATCCCGCTCAGAAAAATCAAGACCCCTGAAACCTGACCTGAAACCTGTCGCCCAGAAATGAATCCAGCGAAGATCACAGCGGCAACCGCCCCTAAAAAAAGCAGCTGCGCACCAATAAGAACTCCCAACAGGGTTTTTCTAAAAATAATACAGGCTAGGCCTATACCCCCAATGAGGCCGGGCAAAATCAGAATCATATCCCCTCCTTGTTACTTTTGGGGGCCTCGGGGCGTGCGATTACCCCACCCCCCACAATTACCAACAGGAGCATAAGGGCAAGGATTTGAAGACTCAAGAAGTGCTCTCTGACAAATACTTTTCCAAAGGTGGTGAGATCAACCCCATAGACCGCGCCGCCCCTCAAAACCTCATCGATCTTTTCGGCGGCCCCGTTTACTCGACTCAAGGCCAACGCAAAAATGCCACAGAAAACTGCGCCTAGCCCAAAAGGTAAACTCTTCTCAATAATACTTTGAGGAATCCTGCTTTCCCCAAGGGTGGGCGTCTGTTGTTGCTCGAACTCTCCAAACATGACCGAAAAAAAGATAAATGTAACAGCAACCAGCGTGCCGACAATCCACTGAGTTACGGCAAGAAACTCCATCCCAAGTCCCAAAAAGAGCCCTCCCATCCCCAGGTTACAGACCCAAAGAGACAGAATTGAGCGTTTAATATTAGACGAAAACGCCGAAAGAAGTGCCCCTGCAATAACTAGGAATGAAAAAAAGCCTAAAATCAAAAGCCCACCTCCTCATTTTCATGTGTTCGACGATTTGCAGCCCAACGAGCTTGCATTTCAGGGGTTACGCCTCCGCGCCCGAAGCTTGCCTTTAAATCATCAAGAACATAAACCGCGCCCTCATACTGTTTCGTATGCACTAAAGAACCTGGGATACACTCTTCGACGCACAGTCCACAAAAGATGCACTTTGAAAAGTCGATATCAAAAAGAGAAACCCAAATCTTAGCCGGATCAGATCCTGACTGCGTTTCGATGGCAATGCTTTTATTTGGACAAATTTTCTCACATTCTCGACAACCCGTGCATCGATCAATATCGTTAAACAAGAGACCCCGCGACCGTGAGGGTAGGTCATCAGCGGTACGCGAGGAAATTGGATCAGGATATTGCTCTGTGACCTCTTTGCGGTTTTCCCCAGCACTGAAAAGATAGGGAATCGCGGTGACACAGGACTCTAAAATCGAGCGAACAGATGAAAAAACATCTTTGAGATAGGAGAGAGTGGTTGAAAAAAGAGATCCACTCATATCAAGAGCCCCCATCCCGCCCAAATTGCCGATCCTACGAGGGCCAATAATGCAAAGGGACTAAGCACCTTCCAAGCGAAGTCAGTCACTTGGTCAACTCGGGTTCGTGGATTGACTCTTGAAACCCAAATAACAATCAACATCATAATAAACGTCTTTGAAAGAAGCAGGATAGACTCAAGGCTTTGTTTTAGTATTAAGGAGTCAGACAAGAGGTCATTTACCTGCTCTGGAAGCTGCCAGCCTCCCAAAAACAAGACACTCGCGACAAGACTCCAGAGAAAAGAGGCATAGAAACGTCCCAACCTGAAAATCGCCCAGCGGCGCCCATAAAGATGCGCGGTCACACCCCCGTTCATATTAATGGGCAAAACCACGCCCTCCATCGGGGGCAGGCACATCATTACTAAGCCACTGATCATGAAGACAATGAGAGCAAGAAATTGAAAGGGATTTGAAAAGGCCGCCCAATCCATCGGGGATGCACCTTGAGAATTCGCAAGATGACTCCAGCGAAAACCACCCGATCTAATTCCAGCGGTCAATAAAGATATGAGGGCTGGAAATGCACCTGAGAACGCTTGTCCCGCGACCTTAATTGCTCCAAACCAACCTGGGACTGTGGGGCGGCTAAAGCCCAGCAACATCGTGCCTAACGCCAGAACCAGAGCGGACAAAAAAGGAATGAAGGCGCTTAAATCGGTGTCGACCATCAGAAAAGAGGAGCCGAGCGGAATAACCGCGACACTTGAATAAAGGGCTGAAGAAAAAACGATGATCCACAACAAATCAGAGGTCGTTATTTTTTCTTGTGAGTCCTTCTGCATGAGTTTCAAAAAGTCCGCCAGCGGCTGAAAAAATCCGGAGGGCCCGGCCCTGTTGGGGCCAACTCGAGCCTGAAAATCAGCTCCCAGCTTCCGATCCACATAGGAAATAATCCACGCCCCGGGGACGATAAGAAAGAGATAGATGAAGAAAAGCGCAACGAAAGCAAGAAGACCGTTCGGGTAATTGCCCTGTAATCCAAAAACCTTCTGTAACAGAATTGCCCAAGCGGGCCCCTGGCCACTCACCGGTCGGCCTCCGAAATTGAAAGATCAAGGCTAGCCAGAACAACTGACAGATCTTCTAATTTAAGGCCCGTGATTAGTTCTGGGACTGCCTGAAGATGGAAACCACTTGGAGCACGAAACTGTACACGATGGGGAGCGGTCCCGCCGAGAGACATGAGGTGGCAACCTAAAAGCCCTCGAGAGCTTTCCACACGAACATAAGCCTCGCCCTCGGGAACGGCTTTGTCTTCTGTCGGAGTAAGATACTCTCCTAAGGGGAGTCCTTCGGTTACCTGTTTAAGGATTTCTATACTTTGAGAGACCTCGCGAAGGCGAATAAGAAAGCGCTCATGAGCATCACCAAGAGTTCCTCCTTCACCCCGTCCCAGCGGAACCTCAAAATCGAGAATTTCATATCCGCTGTACGGCCGGTCTTTACGAACATCCGCATTGATGCCGGAGGCGCGAGCGTTAGGACCTGTCATCCCATATTTTTTGATCAAAGCTGGGGAAAGAACGCCTACGTTTATTGTTCGCTTCAAGAAGGCGTGGTTAAAGGTGAATAAGTCATTATATTCTTTAAGTCGGACTCGAATGAGGTCACAAACATCCAAGACACGCTCAATAAAACCCTCAGTAACATCTGCCCGAACGCCCCCAATCCTAAGAAAGTTGAGAGAAAATCTCGCCCCGGTCAACAACTCAAAAAGATCGATAATTTTCTCTCGGTCCCTCAAAAGATAATGCAAAACCGTTTCGGCGCCCACCGCCCGAGCAATCCGAACCGCGTTCGCTAGATGACAAGATATTCTTGTTAATTCAGAGAGGATAATTCGAATCGCCTGCGCGCGCGGAGGGACAAGTGTGTTTGCGGCTTCCTCAACCGCCAGGCAATAGACAAGCTCTCCAAAGACCGCGGCCTCGGGATCAAGGCGATCTGCATAAGGAATAGCGGATTTCCAGGAATGAAGTTCAAAACACTTTTCCAAACCGCGATGCAAGAATCCAGTCTCAACCTCTCCTGAGATAATAACCTCACCATCCAGTTTGAGCGAAAGCCTTATTGGACCCGGAAGTGACAAATGGTAAGGTCCCACCTCCCAGTTGGTAACATCCGTTTTAAGCCGCTCACCAAAAAGAGAGAAACTCATAACCCGTCCCTTTGATGTTGAATTCCCGAGAAGGACTCAGGAAACTTATATTCTTTTCGAAATGGAAACCCCTGCCATCCGGGAGGCAAAAAGCTATGCTTAATCTCTTTTTTGTCCGCCGGGGACAAACCTAAGTAGAAAATGATTCCGAAAAGCTCCGCACTCTCACGCTCTTGATGCTCAGCCATGGGCCAGACTTCGCGAATAGACGGTGCTTTGGCGAGGCCTTCAGGGTTCGGTGGCACTATTGAGGCCCGAAGAATGAGCTCCATGCCCGTTTTTGGCGCGCGGAGATAATAGCTCAGGAGAAATGCTGAATCGAGTTGGGCTACAAAAAAATTCTCTAAAACCGAAAATCCTAAATACGATTCATTTCGAAGAAGAAGAGCAACTTCATTAATATGTTTCGCCTCAACCCAAACAGAGAGCACGCGCCCCTTTCCGAGCTGCGCAAGTTCCAAGATTTTTTCTGAAAGCGCTTCAGTTAATCTTTTTTTCAGTTCTATGATGTCCACGTATTTTTTCCTGAAGTGATAAAAGCCCGTTCATGATCGCTTCTGGCCGAGGTGGGCAACCTGGCACATAGACATCCACGGGTATTATTTTATTAATCCCGGGAACAACCGAATAGCTGATATCCGAACTAAAAGGCCCCCCACAATTCGCGCAAGATCCGATCGACATCACATATTTTGGCGCAAGCATTTGATCATAGAAAGCTCGTAAATAGGGCGCGGCTTTATAGGTGATCACTCCGTTGACTATTAAGAGATCGACTTGTCGAGGCTCGGATTGAGGGACGCAACCAAATCGTTCAAGATCATAACGGCACCCGACGGTGTGGAGCGGCTCATCAGCACAGCAACCCCCTCCCACGGAGATGTACCAAAATGAGCTATATCGAGCCCATCTCAATACCCGACCCAGCGTTGAATCGTAAATTGAGGACTCCATCAAACCTCATCCTCATGCCGATGATAAGACCGCAACCAACTCAGGTCCCCTTTGCGTACCGCATACAGCAGGCCCACCCCTGAAAAAATCCCCAAAGAACATAAAGAGGCTATGGCGGCCAAAACATCCATTCGCTCGCTCTCTTTTTGAATGGCTCCGACGCAAGGAACAAATCCTAGTGTGAGGGAGACTAAGACAAGCGCAGCATTTGCAGAAAGATAGAAACGGACATTAATTCTTCGCCCCAGAACACTGCGAACAAGGGGTTGTTCTTGAATCTTTTTTTCTGGAACTTGATCCCTGCGAAATTTTCTCTTTTCAGGTAAGATAACAAAAGAAAAGATCATCAAAATTATGGGCAAACCAAGCGCTAACGCCGATGACAAAAGGATAACATAATATATTTCCCAACCGCTTGGCATCTTAATGAGAACCTCGCGAAAAGATTACTGAAGTTGAAAAACCGTGTCAAGGAAAGTAGATTCTAATTATGCAATCCTCTCGGATTAAGGAATTTGTCGCAGAACTCGCCAGACCCGGATCGAAGGTCAGAATTTGCGGAACAAGCCCTTTATCGCGCGCCTATCTTGCTTTGGAGCTCTGCCGTTCTTTAGACGCGGCCCAGGCCGCGTCTCCACTTGTCTACCTTTGTAAGAACGATGAGTCATCGTGGGAGGCTTATTCTGATTTCCAGGCGCTTGCACCCTTTTTTGGGCTTTCCGCCTCCCAAATCGTTTTGATCCCCACCTGGGAGATCTCTCCCTATAGCCCGGTAGCGCCGTCGCTCAAGTCCCGTTATTCTCGGTTAGCGGGACTCACCGCTCTTCTTGATTCGACCCAAAAGAAGATAGTGATCACCACCCTTGCCGCAGCGACCCAAGCCACACTCCCTTACCGGCTCTTTAAAGACCTAACGCTAACGCTAAGAGGGGGAGGGGGTGGCCCTTCGCGAGATGAGCTCGTGAGTCATCTTATTAGAGCCGGTTACTTACCATCAGATACCGTGGAGGACCGAGGAACCTTCTCTGTTCGTGGCAATATTCTCGATGTTTTTGCTCCTTGTCTCGAGAATCCGATTCGAATCGAGTTTTTCGGGGATGACATTGAAAAGATTCGCCCCTTCAACAGCGAAACTCAACGCACTTATCCCCGAACTTTTTCTGAAGCTCTCCTTTGTCCCGCCAGGGAGTTTATCTTGAGTGCCGAGAGTCAGCGCCTCGTTCGAGAAAGAATTAAAGAGTTTTGCGACGATCGTGCGGTTTCTCGCCCCCTTAGAGATCCCCTTTTGGCCCTTGTCAGTGATGGCATCTATCCCGAACACAGTGACGCTTGGGTTCCTTTTTGTTACGAAAAACCTGAAACCCTCCTCGAATTCCTCCCGGCAAGTTCTTCGCTGATCTGGAACGATCAGGAGGGTTGCATGCAAGATTGGGCCATGACCTTCAAAAAATTTGAGGAGGAGGCTGCTCTCGGACTGAAAAAAGGGCTCATTCTCCCACCACCTCAAGACCTTTTTCCGACCTCTTCTCTGCCGACCGATGCAATTCTGGCCCGGTCTAGGGTTTTTTTTGATCCCTTGAATTTAGAGGGTGGCGATAGCGAAGAACATAAAAGATTCTCCATCTCCATTGAGCCCACCACGTCTTCACGAACCAGTGCGCATGCCTCGCTTGCTCAATACGAGCCCCTTCTTAAGGAGTGGGTGAGGGAAGGCCAAACCGTCCTGATTTTTTGTCTCACGGATTCAAAGATGGATCGCCTTAAGTTCCTCTTAGAAGAGCGCAATATTCGGTGCAGTCTCGATCCCAATCCATCTAAAAACACGGTCACGATCATGAAGGGTTCGATCTCCAATGGCTTTCGCTGGCTCGCAGAGGGGTTGGTGATCCTCTCGGAAGAGGATATTCTAGGCACCCGCAATTCCCAAACCAAAAACCCGGCTCATTCCCGCGCTAAAAAGGAGGCCGCCAGTGCTGCAAAAGAATGGTCAGGTCTGCAAGCCCTGTCTGATCTTGCCTTGGGAGATACCGTCGTTCATCAAGATCATGGAATTGGCAAATATCAGGGAATTTCCCGACTCACGCTGACGGGCGCGGCCTCTGACTTTGTTCTGCTTGAATACGCTGGAAACGACCGCTTATATATTCCTGTCTACCGATTAAATGTCATTCAAAAGTATGCAGGTTCCGGTTCCTCGACCCCTTTAGATCGCCTCGGAAGCGTTTCGTTTCAAAAAACAAAAGCCTCAGTCAAGGCAGCCGTTCAAAAGCTTGCGGTTAATCTTGTACAACTTTATGCGGAAAGAAAACTTCGCCCTGGTGTCATTTTCCCTCCAAGGGACTCTGTTTTCCGTGAGTTTGAGTCTACGTTTCCTTTTGAGGAAACTCCGGACCAATTAAAAGCGATTGACGATGTTTTAGAGGACCTCCAATCCGGGAAGGTGATGGATCGCCTCATTTGCGGGGACGTGGGTTATGGAAAAACTGAGGTGGCGATTCGCGCTGCCTTTCGTGTGGTCAGTGAAGGAAAACAGGTTGCGGTTCTTGTTCCAACCACGCTTCTTGCGCTTCAACATGAACAGTCGTTTCGGGCCCGACTCTCCTCTTTTGCGGTAAAAACAGATTCATTGTCCCGATTTAAGACGGCCAAAGAGCAAAAAATTATTTTAGAGGAATTAGCACAGGGAAAAGTCGACATCATTATCGGAACGCACCGGCTGCTCTCAAAAGACATTCAGTTCAAGGATCTCGGGCTACTCATTATTGATGAAGAACACCGCTTCGGCGTTGAGCACAAGGAAAAGCTCAAAGCCCTGAAAACCAATACCCACGTCCTCACGCTTACCGCGACCCCCATTCCTCGCACGCTGAATATGGCCGTCTCCGGCCTGCGAGACATCAGTCTTATTAACACGCCTCCTTTGGATCGTCTTGCCATTCGCACCCACGTTTCTCGCTATGACGACGCATTGATTCAGAAGGTCATTCGCGCGGAACTCGCGCGAGACGGGCAGGTTTTCTTTCTTCATAATAAGGTGAGTTCAATCCATTCAATCACAAACTCCCTTCAACTCCTGGTCCCGGAGGCGCGTTTCACCATCGCGCACGGGCAAATGCCAGAGCAAGTGCTCGAAAAAGCAATGCTAGACTTCTACCAAAAGAAGGCCAATGTCCTTGTGTGCACAAGTATTATCGAATCTGGCCTTGATGTTCCTTCGGCCAACACGCTCCTTGTGAATCGGGCTGACGCTCTCGGGCTTGCGCAACTCTATCAAATTCGCGGTCGGATCGGGCGCGGCCAGCAACGGGCGCACGCCTACCTCTTTATTCCTCCTGAGAGCCCAGTGACTGAAGAGGCGAAGCGTCGACTTGAGGTTATTCAACGTTTTGTTGAGCTTGGAAGCGGGTTTCACATCGCGTCACATGATCTGGAAATCCGAGGCGGAGGGAATCTTCTGGGGCCCCAGCAATCAGGGCATATTGCTTCGGTGGGTTTTGACCTCTACCTGGAACTTCTTGAAGAAGCGGTGCGGGAGATTCAAGGCCGCCCTCTTTCCCTGCAAGAAACCGCAAAAGAGCCCGAAATCAGAACCCCATTTCCTGCTTATCTTTCCGAGGAGTTTGTCCCCGACACGCATCAGCGCCTTGCTCTTTATCGCCGTTTTTCGTCTGCTTCAACCGCGACGCAAGTCGACGCCTACAAAGATGAGCTCGTTGATCGGTTTGGCCCGCTTCCCGTTGAAGCTGAGAATCTCTTGTGGGTGATTCGAACAAAAATCTTACTTAAGACAAATGGGATTGAAAGCCTGACAGCCAGTTCTGATAAATTTATCCTGCAATCAGGCTCTCAGAGCACTCTTGACCCGGTGCGCGCAATTAATTTAATGTCGGCGGATGGAGATAAATATCGGCTCTTACCTGACTCAAAGTTCGTCGTCAAAGTTATGACCACCTCTCCCAGAGATCTCTGCTTTCAAGTGGAAACTGCTTTAAGCGCTCTTCGTGGTTCTTGAAAGCTGAAGCGGGCAATTGCAAACGGCGCGGAGCACTGATAAACTCAACTTCATGGAAACCAAACATATTTCGCTCATCTTCCTTTGCGCTTTCTTATTTTCCCCTTCGCTCAAGAGTTTCGCCTCCACTGAGGTTGCGAAGGTAAATGGTTCGGCGATCTCTCTTGAAGAGTTCAATAAGAAATACCGAGAAAACCTGAAGTTTTTTCAATTTAAGGCGCCCACGAAAGTGGGGGTGTTGGATGATCTCATCAAGCGTGAGCTCGGAATTCAAGAAGCCAAACGCCTCGGCCTGGATAAAGACCCTGATGTTCTGGATCGAATGAACACCGTCCTTTACCATGCCCTTCTCGATAAGAAGCTCAGCAAAGATTTTGAAGGAATCCATATTACGGACGAAGAAGCAAAAGAGTTCTACTCTCGGAACCCCGAAGTCCGCACGAGCCATATTTTCGTCGCCCTCCGGCCTGATGCAAAGCCAGAAGAAGAGAAGAAGGCGCTTGAGAAAATTAAGAAGATTCAAGAAGAGCAAATCAAGCCTGGAAAAATGGGTTTTGCCGAAATTGCTCAGCGCTTTTCAGAGGGGGTTGCCGCACCCATGGGCGGAGACATCGATTACCAGAGTAAAGACAAACTTGACCCAACCTATTATGAAACCTCTGTCAAATTGCACAGCGCGGGTAAAGTCAGTGGGATTATTCGCTCCCAGTTTGGCTTTCATATTGTTAAGCTAACTGCCATCCGCCCCTGGGAAGACGTTGACAAGGCGCAAGTTAAGCGCCTGCTCTTTGATGAAAAACGTTCCAAGATTTTTGAGTCCTACATGGGTCAATTGAAGCAGCAGGCTAAAATTACGACGCACCCAGAGCTTTTAAAAGACTAGAACTCCTGGCCCTCGATCTTACTACCGCTTGCCCAAAAACCCTTCATGTGACAAAACTCATGGAAAGGATCTTTGGGTATGAATCTACATCGGCTTGTTCTTGTTTTATCACTCTTTTGCCTGTCGGGGTTGGCGTCCGCATCGGTCCTTCTTGACCGCCTTGAGGCGTCGGTAAATGCGTCAATCATTCTTCGTTCCGACATCACCAAATTTAAAGAGACCCTCAAGCTTCGCGCTCAAATGGATCCCCTTTTCAACGAAACCACTGTTGGAACAAAAGGGGAGTCTGCCTCCAACTCTGAGATTGTCGAGTTCCTGATTGACGAGAAGCTGATTGCACAGGAGTTTCCAGTCTCCGACGCAGAGGTTGAGCAATCTATTAATTCCATTCAAACCAACAATAAGCTCGACCGAGCCGGTCTAAAATCTGCCCTTGCAGAGCAGGGGTTTTCATTTGAAGACTACTTTAATTTGATTCGGATGAGTCGGTGCAAGACAAACCTCATTGATCGAGACATTCGAACGAAGGTCACTATTTCCGACGATGATGTTAAGAACTTTTTTTACAATAACTATTCACAAGGTGCGCCCGCCGCTATCAACTACCACCTTCAACTGATTTCGGTTTCGACGAAGAGTTTTAAGACCCCTTCTGCGGCTTACGATGTTGCCACTTCGGCGCTTAAGCAAATTCAAGGTGGGGAGTCTTTTGATGAGGTCGCAAAGCGAGTCAGCGACCACCCCTCTGCCTCTTCTGGGGGAGACTTGGGTGAGTTGACTGAGGAGCAAATCTCTCCAGAAATCAGGGGTCAACTCAAGGATTTGGCTATCGGAAAAGTGAGTGCGCTTTTTGGGGGGCCCTCATCTAATGCTTATTTCATTTTGAAGCTTCTCGACAAAAAATCGGCCGAGGGCGAGCGCTTCGAAAAAATGAAGGGTGAAATCAGAAATCATCTTTTTGCGAGCGAATACCAGCACCAGCTGACTCTATGGATCAGTCGTCAGCGGCAAAATGCCTCGCTCCATATTTCTCAAGACGCGCCAAAATAAGACGATGTCACAAGCGCTCACGCTCGCAATTACCCCGGGGGATCCTGACGGAATTGGCCCAGAGCTCGTAAAGAAGGTTTTCGAAAACCGGCCTCGTCTCCCGAAGGGGGTTCGTCTCTTCTGCGTGGGGGCTGTTGAACCCTTTAAGAAAATGGGCGCAAACATTTTCGAAATCTCCAGCCCCTCTGATCTCGACTTACTTCCTAAAGGGAGAGCGATGTCTTCGCGGATTCCGATTATTCGAGCACCGTTGCCTTCGAAGAAACTGCTTCGCCAGGGTTTCCAGGCGGGTTGGTCTATCGAACGGGCGACTGGCCTGGTTTTGGACGGATCCGCTTCCGCCCTTGTCACGGGCCCAATTCATAAAGCCCGGTTTCAAGCCGGGGGCTTTAACTTTCCGGGCCATACCGAATTCCTCGAGTCTTTGTGCCACAGCCGTGGCGTGACCATGATGCTTGCAAATGATCAGCTTAGAGTAGCCCTGGTCACAACCCATTTGGCTGTCAATCGGATTTCTAAAACCCTAACCAAGAAGCTCATTCAAGACACAATCAAGAGAACCGCCTATTTCCTGTCTCACGATCTTGGGATTTCAAAACCCAGAATCGCGATCGCTGCCCTAAATCCTCATGCCGGGGAGGGTGGAATTTTTGGGGATGAAGAGCGGCGACTTATTGTTCCTGCGATGGACGGGCTAAAAGGGAAAGTGTCCGCCGTACTTGTTGGACCCCTGCCGGCCGATACGCTTTTTGCCTTAAACGCCTCTGCAAAGAAGCCTTTTGACGCTGTGGTTTGCATGTACCACGACCAAGGGCTCATCCCTGTGAAGCTTGTTGATTTTAAGAATACAGTCAATATAACATTGGGTCTTCCTATTATTCGAACCTCCGTTGATCATGGGGTGGGGTTTGATATTGTGGGAAAAGGCACAGCGGACCCCTCAAGTTTGATTGCGGCGATTCTCCTGGCGGCTGAGCTTGCTTCAAAACGAAAGAAGAAGGATTTATGGTAAAAATTAAGAAAAGTATTTTTCGCGAGTACGATATCCGAGGAATTGCTGGAGATGACCTCACCCCTGAGTTTGCCGAACTTCTCGGGCGCGCTTACGGCAAATATCTCTTTTCAAAACGCAGTGCCTTAACAGGAACCCCAAAGGTTTCTGTCGGGCGGGACTGTCGGCTTTCGGGTGATAGCTACGCAAGTGGATTGATTGCGGGCCTTACAAAGGCCGGACTTAATGTTGTAAACCTTGGCGTTTGCCCAACTCCCTTAACTTATTTTAGCCTCTTTCACCTGAATTTAGAGGGTGGAATCATGATTACCGGCTCTCACAATCCCGCCGACTATAACGGCTTTAAAGTGTGCCTGGGTAAGGACACGGTTCATGGAAAGCAAATTCAAGAGCTTCGCGTTATCATGGAGGAGTTACTGACCGATAATTCACCCCACGGAAAGGTCGGAGAATTAACTGAGTATGCGATCATTCCCGCCTATATTGAATACCAACTAAAGATTGCCCGTCCCTTAAAAAGAAAGCGCATTGTACTCGACTCTGGAAATGGAACGGCGTCAACCGTTGCGCCCATTCTCTTCGAAAAATTGGGCGCCGAAGTCGTTCCGCTCTTTTGTGAGTTAGACGGCCGATTTCCAAACCATCACCCGGACCCCACGGTTCCTGAGAACCTTAAGCAGTTGATCGCTAAGGTTAAGGAAACGAAAGCCGATTTAGGGATCGCCTTTGATGGCGACGCGGATCGCGTGGGTCTCGTTGATGAGACAGGTCGGATTTTTTATGGCGATGAGATTATGGTTCTCTTCTCACGCGCTGTCTTAAAGGAAAATCCGGGGGCCACCATCATCTCTGAGGTGAAGTCGAGCCATCGGCTTTATGATGACATCGCCGCCAAGGGTGGGAAGCCGCTCATGTGGAAAACGGGGCATTCTCTTATTAAGGCTAAAATGAAGGAAACCGGCGCCTCACTCGCGGGCGAAATGTCAGGGCACATCTTCTTTGCAGATCGCTATTTTGGATTTGACGACGCGATCTACGCCGCGATTCGCCTCTATGAGATTGCGTGTTCTACTTCTGCTACTTTTTCGACTCTCATCGAAGACTTGCCAAAAGTCGTATCAACGCCCGAGATTCGGGTCGATTGTCTTGAGGAAAAGAAGTTCGAGCTCGTTGCGGCGGTAAAGCGAATCCTCCAGAGCAGATCCCACCGAATCAACGATATCGACGGCGTTCGTGTTGACTTTGGGGATGGTTGGGGACTTGTTCGTGCCTCTAATACTCAGCCCGTTCTGGTTTTACGTTTTGAGGCTGTTTCCGAGCAACGCATCCTTGTGCTTCGCGCGGAAGTTGAGGGGGCTCTTGCGGCTGCGGCCAAGGAGATTGGCCACCCCGATGTGGTGATCAGCGCTTGAACGACGAGAATTTAGTTATTCGAGGGGCACGCGTTCATAACTTAAAAAACGTCTCGCTCACCATCCCTCGCGACAAGCTCATTGTGTTCACCGGTCCTTCAGGATCGGGAAAATCCTCGCTTGCGTTTGACACGATCTATGCCGAAGGCCAACGCCGTTACGTCGAGAGTCTGTCGGCTTACGCGAGACAGTTTCTAGAAAAAATTGGCAAGCCGGACTTAGATGATATTTCGGGTCTGAGTCCAACCATTTCCATTGATCAAAAGACAACATCCTATAATCCCAGATCAACCGTAGGAACAGTAACTGAGGTTTATGATTATCTTCGCCTTCTCTATGCGCGGATCTCTAAGCCATTTTGTTATCAGTGCGGAAGAGCGATTCAATCTCAGTCTCCCCAGCAGATCACAGATCACATCCTCACTTTTCCAGAGAACTCTAAACTTTCGATTCTTGCTCCAATTGTCCTGGGGCGAAAAGGGGAGTACCAGAAGGAGCTTCTTCAGTTACGGCAAAATGGTTTTGTCCGGGTGAAGGTTGATGGAGAGACGTTGGATCTGTCGGACGATATCAAGTTAGAGAAAAATAAAAAGCATGACATTTCGGTCTATGTTGATCGCTTGGTCTTAAAAGGAGACCTCAGCCTTCTCGCCGCCCGAGTTAGTGACTCCGTTGAGCTTGCCCTGCGGTTAGGGGAAGGATTAATACTTTTAGAGACCTATGAGCAAAACAGCCCAACCGAAACCCTGATGTCGGAGAAGTTCTCCTGCACGCACTGCCAAATCAGTTATCCGACGCCGGAGCCACGAACCTTTTCTTTTAACAGCCCCATGGGCGCCTGCCCAGCTTGTGACGGATTAGGGTTTGATCACGCGTCGGCCGAACTGCTCGCCGCCGAGGAAAGTGCGGAGCCATCAGACGCTGGCCCCTCTTTTTCGGCGCGACAGGCGAAAATATGTGCCACCTGTAAGGGCGCTCGCTTAAGGGCCGAAAGTCTTCATCAAAGAATCGCGGAAAAGAATATCGCAGAAGTATCTTTGCTTTCGCTTGAAGATCTTTCCAGATTTTTTTTGGAACTCAAACTTTCGAAACGCGAACAACTCATCTCTGATCGAATCCTGCGAGAGATACAAGACCGCGTGAGTTTTCTTAATTCAGTTGGTGTTGGATACCTTTCGCTTTCCCGCTCAGCCCAATCACTTTCGGGTGGCGAGACTCAACGCATTCGGCTCGCCACCCAGATCGGCAGCGCGCTCGTGGGTGTGATTTATGTTTTGGACGAGCCTAGCATTGGCCTTCATCAAAGGGATAATGAGCGTCTTTTAAAGACGCTCTTTAAGCTTCGTGACATGGGTAACACCGTAATCGTAGTAGAACATGACCGTGACACGATTGAAGCTGCGGATTGGATTGTGGATTTGGGTCCCGGTGCCGGAACCCAAGGCGGGGAGGTTGTTGCGTCGGGCTCACTGACGCAGATCCTTGCCTCGAAAGAGAGTTTGACCGCCCAGTATCTTACTGGCGAACTCGAGATTCATGTTCCATCTTTACGGCGGTCCTGGACGAAGGACCGCACGATACGAATTGAAGGTGCGCAGCAAAATAATCTTCGATCTGTGAGTGTGGATTTCCCTTTAGGGGTTTTTTGTTGTGTCACAGGGGTTTCGGGCAGCGGGAAAAGCTCTTTGGTTGTTGACACTCTTTATCCTTTACTCGCACAGGAACTCTACTCCTCAAAGGTGGGGGATCTAAAGATCAAGAGTTTTTCTGGGGTCAATCATATTGATAAGGTAATTGATATTGATCAAAGCCCAATTGGACGCACGCCGCGCTCTAACCCTGCAACGTATACAGGTCTTTTCAGCTTAGTTCGGGATCTTTTTTCGCAGCTTCCAGAGGCCAAGATCCGTGGATTTCTTCCGGGACGGTTTTCTTTTAATGTCAAAGGCGGCCGCTGTGAGATTTGCCAGGGCGACGGCTTAATGAAGATCGAAATGCACTTTCTCCCTGACGTATTCGTGGAGTGCGAGACCTGTAAGGGGCTGCGCTACAACCAAGACACGCTTGAAATCCGTTATCGTGGGAAAAATATTGCCGAAGTGCTCAATATGACTGGTACTGACGCTTTGGATTTTTTTGATGCCGTTCCAGCAATCAAAGCGAAGCTTAAAGTCTTGAATGAGGTTGGCTTGGGTTATCTCCATCTTGGGCAAAGCTCGACCACCTTGTCAGGAGGGGAGTCTCAGCGCATCAAGCTGGCCAAGGAACTGTCCCGCCGAAGTACGGGAAGGACGTTTTACATTCTGGACGAGCCCTCCACCGGACTACACTTCGATGACGTGAACAAGCTTATTAAGATTCTGCAGACTTTAGTAGATCAGGGAAATACCGTTGTGGTGATTGAACACAATCTTGATATTATTAAAGTTGCGGATCACGTGATCGACCTCGGGCCTGAGGGTGGTCTTTTAGGCGGGGTTATTGTTGCGCAGGGAACGCCGGAGCAGATTATCGATTGCGCGGCAAGCGTCACGGGCTCATTTTTACGTCCATATCTGTTGCGTCCGAAAAATCTAGCGCAGCCAGAACCTCCAAAAAATCCGCCGAAGAAAGCGGCCCGTCGGTAACGGAGAGGCTCTCGGGCGAGACCCCTTTGCTTTGATAATAGGCTGAGCGCGCCTTTTGATAGTCTTTCAGATCGCTCGCAAGCTGTTTTTGGATTTCGAAAATATGCCCTTCGGTCTCCTTTAGCTCTAATACAAGCGCGCTATCCTGCTCCTGTCGATCAGGAAGTGTGCCGATGGGTTTTAATTTTTCCAGGAGCCTACTCTGCGTTGGCTGCGCGCTGTGAAAAACAACCAACGTCTCGAGTACGCGCTGACAGCTCGAATCCATCTCGTTCCGGGCAGTAAACGTTTTCCGCCCCAACTTCCCTGAAGCGTAGAACCCGAGCGCATAATCGGCCTGCCTATTTCCCGAGGACGGCGAGTCATCAAATGAGTAGGACCCCTTAAGGGCGACGATTAAGTCCAGTGCCTCGTCTTCAAAACCCAGCGAAACACTTGCTGACGCCTTCTGATAAAAATCAGAGCTGAGGGCGGCATTGATTAGAAATGCCAAAAGTGGGTCGTCAAAAATTTTGTTTTTGCGTGCGAAAAAATCAAGCGACGAGACCACGTCTTGCTTTTCTGCCGGGTTCCCATACTCCAAGACATATTTTATCCGCGCAGATGCCGAAACATCCCAGCCGCGCTTCTTTCCTAAAGCCGCAAGCCAATGCTCCCGAAGTTGGATTTCGAAGGACCTTTTTTCTTCTTTTGCGGTTGGATTTACCTTTTCATTAAGCCCAGCAAGGAGCTCGAAGCCATTCGTAGTGAGCGCCGCTCCCAGTTTAAAGGAGGGCTTTAAACCAATTCCAAACGAACTTGCAGCACCATACCATCCTAAGCGAAGCGAGTCGTTCTCAAGCTTCAGAAACCAGCCTGAAAGGCCAATGTTTCCCTGATTTGTAGCTAGCTCGCCGGCAAGTGCGGCGATGGCAATAAGGATCGCATTGTTGGCAATCCCGGTTTTTATTTTATCCCATCCCGCCTGACCTTTAGGGAAAAACGGGGTTTTCGTTGCGACCAGGTAGACCCCAAGATCCACAAGTTCATCGACTGTAAAATAACCCGGAAGCGAACGAACAAAGCTTGTAACGATTTGCTCCGCGTCTTTTGAGGAAACCGTAAGCACTACAGGATCAATGTCCTGTGCTTGATTTGTTGCAGTGGCAGGCGCGTGATCCAATTGCATGGTCGAAACCCGCTCGGCAATTGCCGAATAGAGACGAAGTCGTATTTGGGGCGGCAACAGTCCAAGCTTGGCCGCCGTCGTTGGGGAAAGCGTCCAGGGGTCTCCCACAACACGATCAATTTGTTCGCTGGAATGGAAAATCGGCAATTCGCCGACCATGATGACAAACTTATTGGCAAGCTTTCCAAATTGACCCGTATCCTTTTGCGAAACATCACCGGGTAAAGATGCGCGGCTGTCTTCGCCAATGGCGGGTCGATACCCAAAAAGGGCGCCGAGCGCAAAGCACAGGATAAATATTAGGCAAATCCGCCTTTGAGAGACAAGCCTCATCAACGGCTTAGGATTGCAGACTTCGTGCCTACCAAGGGGGGCTTTCTTGGTTTTCCGTGCGGGATTATTGGACTTTTATTGGGCCTGCTCACTGGAAAAGACGAAGAATCAGATCCCCTGTCTCAGGATTTGACAGGTGCCAAAAAAAAAGCCGAAGCGGGAGTGACCCTGCTTCGGCCTCAAAACATGTTCTCGGCTTGAATTCGAGATTAGATCTTCACGAAAGCAATAACGAAGGCATAGAGAACCAGTGACTCAATAAGAGCCAAACCGATAATCATTGGAACGAAAATTTTACCTTGAGCAGCAGGATTGCGTGCAATCCCTTCCAGGGCGGCGGCAGCCGTTTTCCCTTGTCCCAAAGAACCGCCGAATGCCGCAAGACCGATTGCGAGCGCTGCGCCCAAGGATCGGTATTGATCGCCTCCAGCTGCGGCGCCGTCATTGGCCATCGCTGCTGTTGCAAAAAAGGCCACAAGCAAAGTACTCACTACAAAAAACGCTTTACGAAAAGTCATCGAAGTTTCTCCCTTTCTCTTAATGATCGTGTGCTGTTGACAATGATATATAGACCATCGTCATCAAACAGAAGACGAAAGCCTGAATAAAGGCCACAAACACTCCTAACCCATAAAAAACTACGGGCAGAAGGTATGGAACCAAACTACTAAAAACCCCTAAAACGACGTGATCTCCCATGATGTTCCCACGGAGACGAAGCGCCAATGAAAGCGGCCTAAAAACATGGGAGGCGACTTCAATAACTAGCATTAATGGCGAGAGCCAAAGAATGGGGCCCAAGAAATGTTTCAAATAAGCAATGCCATGGGCCCTGAGCCCCGCAAAATTGTAGTAGATAAAAACAAATGCGCCCAAGGCGAGTGTTGTATTTAAGTTATCGGTCGGAGGTAAAAGTCCTGGGATCAACCCCACAATATTAGCTGTAAAAATAAAGACGAAAAGTGTCCCAATAACCGGGAAATAAATCGGGGCTTCATGATGACCAAGGACAGATTCGGTGAGTTTAAAAAGACTTTCGGCCGCGATCTCAAAAAAGTTACGGAAAGTAAGGGTTGAGTCTGGAACAAGCGCGCCCTCAGAGGTCTTCATGACGTGCGCAAGCTGTTGTCTGGCAACCCAAGTTGATACCACGAGCAAAACAGCGACAACTCCAGCCATCACAACGTGATTTGGATAGTCCCTTAAGACGGGTACAAAATGCAGCCAATTAAAGCCATGCCCCTCATGCATGTTTCAAAACCCTCTGACTCCACAAAAACCCGCCAAAAAGCGGGACGATTACTAAAGTCCCCAACCCCAAAAACATCGAAAGTTTTGAGATCGAGGTGCTAAAAAACAACACTATTCCAAAAGCTCCTAAGCAACCTATCTTAAGAAATCCCCAATAGAAAGACTGAATTATAAGGGCCGGTCTTTTTTCAAGATCCTTTTCTTCAATCGCCACAAGGGATAAGAGGCTTTGAACAACTCTGGAAAGGGCTAAAAGATCTAGAACGGAAAGGCCCCAAAAAGCTAAAAACCAGGGCGCTGCCGATAGTGCTCCTGCGGGAAGCGCCACGGAGAGAATCCCGCCAGCCGCCAGCCAGGCCACCGAACACCAGAAGAATGGTTTTAGTTGGTCCACTTAAGAACTCCGATCCTTTTGCGATAAAAGGTACATTTTATACATTGCCAGGCTTAGTCCCGCAGTCGAAAAAAGCAAAAGCACCCACCAGGGGGCTTTCCACTGATGCCAAAAATAATAACCAAGCGCGACTCCCGCGCCGGAGTAACCCAAAAGATCCACGATAATCACCGAAAAATAGCCCACTTTCCGGAGCATGCTCTGATTCGTCTCGTTCTCGTCTTTCATTCTATCCTTGGAGTATCCGGGTGGGTAACATGAAGCTCTGCAAAATTCAACGACTGCGCTGGAGTTTTCGCTCTCGAATTCGAGCTAGCCTAATTTGGACGACCTTCGGCGATGGGTAGGTGGATTTGATTGCCTCATAATTATTATATGCCGCATCAAGCTGGTCCATTTCCTCTAGACAAGAGGCCATTCCAAATTTTGCCTCCGGCACGAGTGTGCTCTTCGGATATTTCTGAATAAACGCCTCATAGGCATCAATCGCTTCTTGGTAAGTTTCATGCGCCTGGCCGTGTCCGCTGGGGTGCTGCTCGCCCCGGGTGTAAAGGGTTACCCCAACTTCAAAAGCCGCGCGCTCGGCCCAGCTGCTTTTGGGGTGTGCCTTTGAAATTTCTCGAAAGGCTTTAAGCGCATCATCAAATTCTGCTCTAAAAAAATGGCTCTTCCCAATTCGAACAGTGAATTCGGCCGCCTCGTCCTCTGTTGGCTTTTTTGCAAGCAAGGCCTGGTAGTGCTGAATGGCCTGATCGTACTGCTCTAGTTTTGAAAATAGAATCTCTCCGATCAACTTTTGGGCCTCCCAATAGTTTGGGTTATCGGAGTTAATGGGATTCCCCACAAAAAGCTGCAGTTTTCTTAAGGCTTCAGAATAATGCGAGAGAAAAAAAACCTGGGTAAAGGCTGCGCGAAAGAGGGCCTGCTGCCCAATTTTTCCCCGCGTATCTTGAACGGTCGCCCGTTCAAATTCTGAAACTGCAGCGGCATATTTGCCGTCGTTCCAGAGTTTTTCTCCAAGAATATAATGGCTTTTCGCGCCATTTGCGCTGCAACCTATCACCCCTAAAGCAAGACACAGCGAAAGGACGCTCCTGGCCCTATAATATCGCCCCTTACTCAGTGGGTGTTTCGTTTGCTGGTGCTGGACCTGCGTCACTTGCTCCTGCCTCGCTGGCGATCACCGGTTCCGATGATTCTGCCATGTACTCGAAAGACACAACTTTCTCGCCTTGTGAAACGGTCATGACGCGAACGCCTTGTGTATTCCGACCTTGTTCCGAAATTTCTCCCACATGGACACGAATCATCTGACCCCGATTTGAGACAAGCATCACGTCGTCTTTAGGAAGGACTTGACGTGTTCCCATGATGGGACCGTTTTTGTCCGTAGTTTTCATTGTAATGATCCCTTTGCCGCCTCGACTTTGGGTGCGATACTCAGAAACCGGCGTACGTTTGCCATAGCCGCTTTCGGTCATCGTTAAAATCTCAAAGTTCTCCGCGGCGCGGTTAAGCACTTCAAGGGCGACGACTTGATCGCCTTCATCTAAACTCATTCCGATTACGCCTCGGGCCGTGCGTCCCATTGGGCGAACATCTTCTTCGCTGAAGCGAATGCTCATGCCGTCTTTCGAGCAAAGGAAAATGTCGTTATTTGAATTCGTAACTCGTGCGCTGATGAGCTCGTCGCCATCGTCAGTCGAAATCGCGACGATCCCCATTGTACGAACGTTACTGAAGTCACTCAGTGGCGTCTTTTTGATGATCCCCTTACGAGTCACCATCACGATAAACTCAGACTCCTTGAATTCACGCACTGGTAAAATGGCCTTAATCTTTTCTCCTGCTTGCAACGAGACCAGATTAACAACCGCTTTGCCTTTGGCGCCACGGGTGGCTTCGGGAACCTTGTAAACCTTTAACCAGTAAACGCGTCCGCGATCCGTGAAGCAGAGTAAAAAACTTAGGGTGTTGGTCCGATAAATTGCCGTCACAAAATCTTCGTCGCCTGTAGTGACCCCACGAACGCCCTTGCCTCCGCGATGCTGGCTTCGAAAAGAACTTGGATCTGAGCGCTTCACATACCCTGTGTGCGTAATGGAAACGAGGGTTTCGACGTCGGCAATCAGGTCTTCAACTTCAAACTCTGAATCGCCTCCATAGACAATCTCGGTACGCCGTTTGTCCCCAAATCTTTCACGAACTTCAAGCAGCTCTTCACTGATTTTTTCAAAAACGAGCTTTTCGCTAGCCAAAAGGGTTCGGAGGTCCGCGATGAGAAGAAGGAGGCCTTTATATTCTTCGATGATCTTGTCGCGCTCAAGACCCGTCAAACGCTGAAGCTTCATGTCCAAAATCGCTTGCGCTTGTAGATCGCTAAAGGAGAAGTGACTAATTAAACCCAAGCGTGCTTCTTCAGGATTCTTCGATCTTTTGATTAACGCAATGACCTCATCGAGGTGTTCGACCGCGCGCTTTAAGCCCTCCAAAATATGAAGGCGGGCTTCAGCTTTTTTAAGCTCAAAAACAGTCCTGCGGACCACGACGTCTTTTCGGTGTTCGATGAACGCCCAAAGCATGTCTCTAAGATTAAACGTCCGGGGCTGGCCGTGGTGAATGGCGAGCATGTTTAAGCCGAAGTTTTCCTGAAGCTGTGTCAGCTTGAAAAGCCGATTCAGAATGACGTTCGCATTTTCACCTTTTTTGGTTTCAATAACCACGCGCATTCCGGTGCGATCAGATTCGTCGCGAAGATCAGAAATTCCTTCAACCTTTTTATCTCGAACCAAGTCGGCAATTTTCTCGATCATCTTGGCTTTGTTAACTTGGTAAGGGAGTTCCGTGATCACGATTCGCTCGCGATCGCCTTTATAGGTTTCGATTTCGGTGCGTGCACGCATGGTGACTGAGCCGCGTCCCGTGCGATAGGCTTCGCGAATATTATCGCCCCCGAACATGTACGCGCCCGTCGGGAAGTCGGGTCCCTTGATGTATTGAAGCATGGCGTTCGTATCTAAGGCAGGATCTTTGATCAGCGCGAGAGCCGCGTCGACTACTTCTGTGAGGTTGTGGGGAGGGATATTTGTTGCCATCCCGACAGCGATCCCGGAGGAGCCGTTTACAAGAAGGTTTGGAATTCGAGAAGGAAGAACGAGCGGCTCCATAATGGTGCCGTCATAGTTTGGCCCTAGATCGACGGTTTCCTTGTCGAGGTCAGCCAAAAGCTCATCCGTTATTTTGGCCATGCGGATTTCGGTATAACGCATGGCGGCTGCTGAGTCGCCGTCGATGGAGCCGAAGTTTCCTTGGCCGTCAATCAAGGGATAGCGAAGGGAGAAATCCTGCGCCATTCGAACAATCGTATCGTAAACGGCGGTATCTCCGTGAGGATGGTATTTACCGAGAACATCCCCGACCACACGAGCGGACTTTTTATAGGCTTTGTTGTGGGTATTGCCCATGTCGTACATCGCGTAAAGAGCGCGACGGTGAACGGGCTTTAGACCATCCCGGACGTCGGGAAGGGCGCGGCCGACGATAACGCTCATCGCGTAATCGAGATAGGCTCCACGCATTTCCTCTTCAATTGTTACGACGACTGTGCCTTTTTCGGGCGCTGTTGTTCCTGTTTCACTCATAATCACTTACCACCGAATAATCGTAGAGGCCCAAGTAAAGCCGCTGCCAAAGGCTGCGGATGCTACCAACATTCCTTTTTTTAATTTCCCCGCCTTAACCGCTTCATCAAACCCAATTGGGATTGTCGCGGCCGTCGTATTTCCAAAACGGTCAATCGTGTTAAAAACTTTCTCTTCGGGAATTCCCATCGCCTTGGCAACCGCTTCATTAATACGTTGGTTTGCCTGGTGAACAATAAAAAGATCAATATCCACTAGTTTAAGATCGTTCGCGTCAATTGCTTCGTTAAGAACTTCCGTCATGCGGCGAACGGCGTTCACAAAGACCGCTTTTCCATTCATCTTTGGAAACTGTTCGCCGGTCATTTTCTTAACCTGCATCCAATCGCCGGCTCGGGCCATGCTCGGCTCTTCAAGCCAAAGTTCTTTGGCAAAGCGCCCGTCCGCGTGGAGATGGGTCGATAAGATGTGAGAGGTGTTTGCGTCTTTTGAACCTTCGGCGGCTCTTAGAACCACCGCTCCGGCGCCATCACCAAAGAGAACCGCGATGTCTCGGCCGTTCGTGTTTTTCTCTAGCGCGCGAGAGTGGGTTTCTGCGCCCACCACCAGAACCGTTTTGGCAGCCCCGGTTTTAATAAACTGATCTGCGACAGAGAGGGCGTAAATAAAGCCAGAGCACTGCTGACGAATATCAAGTGCTGGAATTCCTGGCACTCCAAGTTTAGCCTGAAAAAAGCAGGCCGTTCCCGGAAAGACGTGGTCTGGGCTAAGGGTCGCAAAACAAATCATGTCGATCTGTTCTTTTTCAATGCCCGCGTTTTCGATCGCCTTTTTTGCCGCTTCTAACCCTAAATCTGACGAGCATGTTCCACTGTCTTGATCCACCCAGTGGCGCTGTTTAATCCCGGTTCGTTGCTGAATCCATTCGTCCGAGGTATCCATTAGCGCGGTTAGGTCCTGATTGGTCCACACCCTTGGAGGAACGTAGGATCCGACACCTATGATTTGAGAAAACTTCATATATCGAGGTTCCTCACGCGAAGGGCGTTCTCTTCAATGAACTGTCTCCGGGGTTCCACTTGATCCCCCATCAAAATCGAAAAAATAGAATCCGCATCGACCGCGTCTTCAACCGATACTTTCAAGAAGGTGCGTCGCGCAGGATCCATGGTCGTTTCCCAAAGCTGCTCAGGGTTCATTTCTCCTAATCCTTTGTAGCGTTGGATAGTCATGCCGTTCTTGGTCGTCTCAAGAATCTGATCGGCCAACTCTTCGATACTCTTGGTCACCGTTTCTTTTCCGCTTTCAGTCGCCATGATATACGGGCCCGCACCCAAGACCCGCATCGCCTGATAATGCTTGCGAAGCTCTTCAAACTCGGGAGAATCCAAAATCGAAACCGTGATCGGTGCCGAGCGCTTGGTTCCGCGAATCATACACTGAAGGGTTGCGGTCCAGCTCGTATGCTCGGTGTCTTTGGTTAGGAGATACTCAAAGGCCACTTCGTCCTTCGAAACGCTTCCCTCAATTCGCTTAAGGGCCGCCTCTAGTTTGTCTCTATCAGAGAGCATGGCGGAGGTAACCTCCTCGCGAATCAAACCACGTAAAACCTCTGGGTGAACACGTTTTGCGACGCGATCAATCGACTTACCAAAGCGGTTTGCGGCTTTGAGTGATGAGATGAGTTGGCTCGGCGGAACAACCTTTCCGTCCACGATAACCTTAAGGGACTCCAGTCCGCTTGTGAGTAAATATTCGGACAACTCTTGTTCGTTCTTGAGGTAGCGCTCTTTTTGGCCTTTTTTGACTTTATAGAGGGGTGGCTGCGCAATGTAGAGGTATCCTTTTTCGATGATCTCCGGCATTTGCCGAAAGAAGAACGTCAAAAGCAGGGTTCGAATGTGAGAGCCGTCGACGTCGGCATCGGTCATGATGACGATCTTGTGATATCGAAGCTTGTTGATATCGAAGTCTTCTTTGCCGATTCCGGCGCCGAGCGCCGTGATCAAGACTTTGATTTCTTCAGAAGAAAGCATCTTATCGAAACGCGCTTTTTCGACGTTTAAAATTTTGCCCTTCAAGGGAAGAATCGCTTGGTTCTTGCGCGCGCGGCCCTGTTTGGCCGAGCCACCGGCGCTATCTCCCTCGACCAAAAAGACTTCACAAAGGGCTGGGTCTTTTTCCTGACAATCCGCCATTTTTCCAGGCAGCCCACTCCAATCCAGTGCCGTTTTTCGGCGCGTCAGGTCTCTCGCTTTTCGCGCGGCAATTCGGGCCAGGGCGGAGTCCACCCCTTTTTGAATAACTTTTTTTGCAATCGCTGGGTTTTGCTCAAAAAAGGTTGTGAGTTTTTCGTAAACGACGCCGTTCACAAAACCTTCGACTTCGCTATTTCCAAGTTTCGTTTTGGTTTGCCCTTCAAATTGCGGCTCGGGAACCTTGACGCTGATAACGCAGGCCAGGCCTTCTCGGATATCGTCTCCGGTAAGGCCTTCTTTCATGTTTTTGACGATGCCAGAATCTTGCGCGTATTTATTTACAACGCGCGTGAGGGCATTACGAAAGCCGGAGACATGCGTGCCGCCTTCGATCGTATTAATGTTGTTTACGTAGGTCGAAAACGTTTCAGAATAGGAATCGTTCCACTGCATCGCAACTTCGACACCTAAGTAGTCTTTTTGATGTGCGATATAGATGACGCTGTCGTGAATTTTCTGCTTGGATTTATTAATGTACTCAACAAACTGGGTCAAGCCGCCGTCATAATGAAAATCATGCGCTTTTGCTGGTTCTA
This sequence comes from Oligoflexia bacterium, assembly GCA_903881565.1. Taxonomy (GTDB): domain Bacteria; phylum Bdellovibrionota; class UBA1018; order UBA1018; family UBA1018; genus CAIRTR01. The sequence goes on from CAIRTR010000121.1 coordinate 47,937, forward strand.
CTCTTTCGTCAATCAACGTAATGGCGAGGCCACTGTTTAAAAAGGCGAGTTCCCGCAAACGTCCCGCCAAAGTGTCCGTGTTGTATTCGACCGTTTCAAAAATTTCGGCGTCTGGCTTAAACGTCGTTTGCGTTCCGCGCTTTTCGGTGACGCCAACTTCTTTGAGTGGGGCCACGGGTGTGCCCCGCTTATACGTTTGGGAGTAAACTTTTCCGTTTTGACGAACTTCGACGATCAGGGACTCTGAAAGAGCGTTGACAACGGCTGCGCCGACGCCATGGAGGCCGCCGGAAACTTTGTAAGCGCCGCCCTCTTCGTTGAACTTACCGCCAGCATGAAGTTTGGTCATGACGACTTCGACAGCCGAAATCCCGGTTGAGTGCATCCCTACTGGAATGCCTCGGCCATCGTCTTCTACGGTAATACTGTTATCAACGTGAATGGTCGCCGTTATTTTTTTTGCAAAGCCGGCAAGTGCTTCGTCGATGGAGTTATCGACGATTTCATAAACCAGGTGATGCAAGCCTCGGGTGCCCGTATCGCCGATGTACATGCCTGGGCGTTTGCGGACAGCCTCAAGTCCTTCTAGGACTTTAATCTGATCTGCTGAATAATTAGATTCTGTCATCTCGAAGCTCTTTCACTTTGCCGGCGGAAACGACAAATCGTTTTCCGACGAGAGCAAAGCCTTCTGTTGTCGTCACGAAAACTTGTAGATCTGTTTCTTCCAGGAACTGAAGCAAAAAGCGTCTGCGCTCTTGATCAAGTTCTGAGGAGAAATCATCTAACAAAAAAACGGGACGATGTCCTGTAGCCTCCCGAAACAATACCAACTCTGAAAGTTTCAAACCAAGCAGTGCAGTTCGAACTTCTCCTTGCGATCCATGCCCCTTAAGAGCCATTGAACCCAAACTAAATCCCCAATCATCACGATGGGGACCTACCAAGGAAAACCCCGCTGCCCGCTCAGCCGACTCGACAGATGTAAGCTTTTTCCATAGGGCTGTTTCTAGCAGTTCTAATGAAGTTAACTCCGCGTGTCCAGTAGGATTTTCAAACCAAGTGGACTCATATTTTGTTTGAATTTTCCCCTGAGTTGGCGCGACACGACTCACCGCAGCGCCCAGGGTTTTATTGAGTCTATTTAACCACTGAATTCGGGCGAACGTGATTTGACTCCCTGTTTCACAAAAGGGTTTTGAGAATCCCTGAAAGAGGGCTCGTTCTTCGGACGAAATTCTCGCCCCTGAAGAGTGTTGTTTCAAAAGCGCGTTGCGCTGATCCAACAACCTTTTGTATTTTTGGAGGAGTCTTAAATATCCTTCATTTTCTGCGCTTAGGACTCGATCAAGGTATTTTCGTCGTAACGCAGGCTCTCCACGAACGAGTTCATGGTCTGAGGGATTAAAAGCGATAGAATGAAACCCTAACTCGAAAGCGCCAAAGCGCTGGCAAAGGTATTCAAGAGAGCTGTGAAATGGATTGCCGTTAATGAACGCTGCTTTTTGAACTCTAACGCGTTTTGGGTCCGTGCACGAGAAGACGACCTTTAGGTTCGTTGTTGTTTCTTGCAGGTCAATGTCACAAATAATTTCTGAAAAGTCCGACTCCCATCGGAGCATTTCAATGGGTTTTGCCCCCCGAAACGAGCGCAAGTTAGAAACGAAGCTTAGTGCCTCGAGAATACTTGTTTTCCCTTGCCCGTTTGAGCCCTGAAGAAAGTTTACGCCGGGTGAAGGGAAAAACTCCTCCTCCTCAATATTTCGAAACTTTCGAAGAAAAAGACGGCGAATTCTCATCAAAAATTATAACGACTACACCCTCATGGGCATCAAAACGTAGGTATGATTCTGTTCATTTAACCCTTTGATAATTCCGGGATTTAAACGATCCTTCAATTGAAGTTCCATTTTCTCAGATTTCTGAACCATCAGACAATCCAAAAAGTATTTGGAATTGAATCCTGTTTCAATTGGGTCACCCGTATACTCGATGTCGATCTCTTCACGTGCTTCACCCATTTCAGGGTTGTTAGAAGTAATGACGAGAACATTAGGCTGAACAGAGAATTTAATGCTGCGGCTCTTTTCGTTTGCCAAAAGGCTTACGCGTTTAATCGCCGAAGTGATGGTTTCTCGGTCCATTCTAATGACTTTATCCATCGTATGAGAGAGGAACACACGACAGTCAGGGTATTCGCCTTCGATCAATCGAATAAAAAGGTAAGAATCATTGTGTTTAACAAAGATATTTCCTCTTTCAAACGAAAGCCCGACAGTTGAACCACCGAGACTTAAAAGTCGATAAATTTCTGCGAGTCCTTTTTTAGGGATAATCACTCCGCGCTTTAGGTCTGGCGGAGCCAAAAAGACTTCGTTATCCACAAAAGAGAGACGATAGCCGTCTGTCGCCGTCATGCGCGACAAGCCGTTTTCAAGTTGTTCAAAGAAGACACCATTTAAATGATATCGGCTTGAATCTGTTGAAACCGCATACTGCGTCCGGTGAATCATATCGAGCAAGGACTCTGCCCGTGCGTCGATATATACTTTTTCGCTAAACTCAGGGAGTGCGGGATAATCTTCGGCCGGCATGCTGACGATATTGAATTTCGCCTTGCCGCAAAGAATCTCAACCCAGTTGTTATCTTTTTTATTAATCTGAAGTGGCTTGTCAGGAAGTTCTTTTACAATCTCTACAAAATGCTTTGAAGAGAGAGTTACTTTGCCGTTGGTCGACATCTCAACTGGCAGAGTAACTTGAATTCCTATTTCCAAATCTGTAGCCGAAAGAAAAAGGATGTTGTTCTCCACAACACACAAAATGTTTCCAAGAATTGGAACCGTGTTTTTTCTCTCAACGACTGCCTGAACCTTTTGTAGCGCTTCCCATAAGGGAGTGCGATGAATCGTAAAATTCATAATCATCACCTCTTGTGTAATCCCTTATCACTATCTTGAAAGAAATATCTATAAAAGTTGTTAGTAGTAGTAGGGGACATGAATTCAGGGATAAGCGGGTTAACCAACTGAATTTAATGGATAAAGAAAAAGCACAGAATCGGGAATAAGCCTCAGGGATAGAATACCTCCGTTTAGGGATAAGTGGGAAGCAGGGGAAATCAACAGGGTTATCAATGGGGTATCAACATGGGGGTGACTGTTCAGATAGTAAGAGAGGGTGCTTTTTGTGTAATTTCTTAGAAATAAGGACTTCGAAGGAAGAAGGGGAAGGTTTCTTTTTAAGATATGAACATATCAATGCCGGCGAGTCGCTTAAGGGAGATGGGTATAAACAGCTGTTCAGATGAGGGAAATGTGTGAGGGAGGGATACCTTTTTAAGTCCTTGTAAAGACCGGGAAAAGATTATTTTTTGATAGGGATAACCGCGTGAATTAGCGGAGAAGTAAGGAGGGACCAAGTGAAAGAGTAAACAGTCGCGCACAGTATTTCAGGTGGTTATAAACATGAATATTCCCCCCTCCGGCGAGGTAGTTACAAAAAAAGGGGTGCGTCTCAGGAGTTGAGGCTCAAATGCCGATAACAACATGTGATCATTTGTGGTTTCATAGCTTGGCGTAAATTTTCGGTCCTTGGGATGTTCGCGCTTAAGGGTGCGGGTTTGGCTAGGGCAGGGGACGATCCTCCGCCCCCATTATCGGTCGCGCAAGCCGCAGACCAAGACGCCGCTGCGATCATACAACAATTTAGTGAAATCCGAGTGGGAATTACTAAGGCTCCCGGCAACGGACATCAAGCGTGCGCTGTCATGGTGATGAAGAGATTGAGGGAGTTGGGGTTTAATGGTTACTTCGAGGTTTTTTATGACCCCGCCGTTAAAGCGAAACTTGAATTCCTGCTTCCAGGATTCAAACCCGAAGGCCCAGCGGTTCAAACGTTAACCGGGTTGGGCCGCCTCACTGTTGTTGAATGGAAAGAGGGTTGGCTAAGAGGTTCCTCAACAGGATTGGATGCGCAAGCCACGGCGGCCGGAAAAAAACATATGGCTCTTGGAATTATGGGCGGAGATGACCTTACTATTACACCCGAGCAACTTAATGTTGATGGCCTAATCAGAGTTCAACCAACAGGATACGCGGCAGGCACAATCGCTTTGCAAGGACAGATTCCGGACATTTTGAAAAGGCTTGGAAGCGCGGAGCACCTTCTGACACATGTGAAAACGATAGAGTTTTCAAGCGCGAAAGAGCTTCTTCAAAAAGAGATGGGACAGACACCTAAATACAAGCGGCCAGACAAAGTGAGTGTGACATTAAGTGAAGCGAAAAAATACTTTGAGACGAAGCTAAAGATAGATTCGGCTCCTCGCGCCGGACACTATCTTCAAGAGAAGTTGATAATACTCATGGAGGTCCGGTGAAGATGGGCCTCTTTTTTAAGTTGCGGCTTGCTGTCTTGCTCGTTCTGTTTGCACAAGCCCTCCAGCCATTTGGGGCATATGGCGAGAACACAAATAAGATTGAGATCTACCGAATACCCATAGCACCGGTTTTTGCAGCCCTGGATACGCTTGTGAGAACCAGGCAAGGCATGCCAGTAGGTCAGGCTGTTAGAAAGGAGCTGGATGAACGCAAAGGGGAACTCGCCCTTTGGGTTGCCTATATCGGGACGACAGTCATCGCCTCACAATTGTTGGCGTCCGATCAGGCAGCACTCATCTCGAGAGCGGAGAGTTCGGCGACTCAGCCTATTCTTAAAGTTCTTAATGTTTTGGCTCCAAGCCAGAAGGGGGACGAGGGCTTCTTTTCGTGGGACACAGCGTTTTTGAAAAAGAGGTTTGGGAAGGGCGTGCAAGAGATCTCTGTTGAGTCTGGAGATGATTTAATTGCCCAGTTAAGGGGTCTCGAAAAAAGCGGAAGCAAATTTGATCTCGTTCAGTTCACGATGCATGGTTTGGCCGGGCACCCTAGTTTCAAAAAGGGTCCGAGCTTCAGCAAGCGACACCTAGAAGAGCTCAGCCGGATATCTTTGATCAACCAGGATGGTGCAGTGGTCTTTGGTTCTTGCAATATTGCGAGCAAATTGCCGATTGCTGGAAACGGGGATGTCTTTATGGAAAGCGTGGGTCATGCACTTCTCCCACGAGGAGGAAGGGTAATTGCCTCAAAATACCCAATTTATGCGGGCTCCTATGTAAGCAAAGGTACCGTCGCTTCGCGAAGCAAAGACTTTTGGAGGGGTGTTACTAAAGGCAGAAACATTTTGGAAGCTGCCCAGCTTCTAATGGGCAATCCACTTTTTGTTGCGAGCTTAGCACAAGCAACATGGGGTGGCAGGCCGGAGGCGGTTGTAGAGAAGAAAATTCTACCTGAAGCGATGCGGCCGAAAAGCACTCGATCGAAGTGTCTGGTGAACGGACTGCGGAGACTCACAGGGATGTGATGACGCAAACTTTAACCAAAAGGTGGGGACTACCTTTTGGGCGCGTTCTTCAGCACGTAATCCGTCACTTCTTGCAGCGAAGCCCCCGGCGTAAACACCATGTGCACGCCCTGAGATTTTAGGGTGACGATGTCTTCGTCGGGAATAATTCCACCAACTAAGAATAGCGCGTCTGTTAAGCCGGCTTTTTTCACGCCCTCAACCACGTCAGGTACAAGCGCATTGTGCGCGCCTGAGAGGATGCTTAAGCCCACGACGTGGACATCTTCGTCGATCGCCGCTTTAATGATCATGTCCGGCGTTTGATGAAGGCCGGTGTAAATCACCTCAAACCCTGCATCGCGAAGAGCGCGGGCAATCACCTTGGCGCCGCGGTCGTGACCATCCAGGCCGGGCTTAGCAATTAGGACACGAATTTTCTGTGGGCTATTTTGTGGCTTAGTATTCATTAGAAACTTCCTCCATCACGATAGATTCCGTAAACGCCGCGGAGAGTATCACAGACCTCTTGAAGCGTAGCGTAAGATTTGACGGCTTCCATGATCGGCTCAACCATATTTTTGCCGGCTTGCGCAGATTCTTTAACCAAACGCATGGATTGCTCATACGCTTGCGGGGAGCGCTTGCGACGAAGCTCGGCCAATCGCTGGCATTGAGCCTTTTCCACTGTACGGTCGATGTAGAGGGTTGGAATCGAACTTTTACCTTCTTGGACCTGATACTTATTCACGCCCACCATCACTTTTTGTTTTTGCTCCATCAGCTTTTGAAACTGATAGGCGCTGTTTGCGATCTCGGCTTGCGGGAAATTCTGTTCAATCGCTTGTGCGATCCCACCCATGTCATCAATACGCTTAATCAGTGCTAAAGCCTCGCGTTCCATACGATTCGTAAGCGACTCAACGTAGTACGACCCCGCAAGGGGGTCAATGACGTTCGCGACGCCACTTTCTTCAGCAATAATTTGCTGAGTCCGCAGCGCAATCATCACCGACGCATCGGTTGGGAGCGCCAGAGTCTCATCCATGCTGTTGGTATGAAGAGAATTCGTGCCGCCCAAAATCCCCGCTAACG
>CAIRTR010000122.1 GCA_903881565.1 Oligoflexia bacterium
ACGTTCCCTGCATCAGATTCTGTGCTGGAACCCCGGTGTAACTGATCGTTATAGGCTTTGTCACATTTACCACCGTGATAGCGGGGGCACTTGCCGTGATCGTTTGAGGCGTGGCCGAAAGAGTAAGGTTCCCCAAGAGTTCCTAAGAAAAAAAACAACATTGCGAATTTCATCATTACGGCGACCCCCATATAAGCTTCCCATGTTTTTAGCCCTTTGCGCGCAGAAAAAACGTCAAGAGATCAACACAAGTAAGACACTGAAAACACTGATATTATTTCGCGAGACTCTCCGTGATACCGCCCCACCCTCTCGAAGGCTCGAAACTTGCTCGCTCTTCCAGAGTTACGGGTCCCCTCTTATTTATGATCAAACAACTCGCGCAATGGGTCGTTCGCTATGCGTGGCCCATCGTCATTTTTGCGGTTTTATCGGCTGGGGTTGGCGGATATTTTTCACTGCAACTCTACAAAAATCTGCGCCCAGATCTCGACGAACTTCTTCCCAAAACCGCGCGCAGCGTGAAGGACATCGACGAGGTCACGCGCCGGTTCCGTTCGATCGATAGTTTGGGAATTTTGATTTTTTCTCAGAACAAAGCGGGGAGCAAAAGATTGGTCAATGACCTCGCTCGATCGCTAAGAGAAAACGCGCCGAGTGACCTCGTTGATCGCATTGAGTTCAAGATCGATCGGGAAATTCAGTTCTTTCGAAAGCGACGTGCGCTGTATGTCGACCTTGGGGACCTGACACGAGCAAGAGACTACATCAAACATCGGATCGAATACGAAAAGGACCTCTATAATCCCCTCAATATTTTTTCAGAAACTCTGCTACCGGAGCCTAAGTTCGATTTCAAAGCACTAGAAAAAAAGTATCAGTCCATGATCTCTAATTACAATTTTCCCGATGGCTATTTTGCAACCCAGGACGAAAGCGTGAGGGCGGTTTTAGTCTACATGTCGGGCCGAATCTCAAGCACCGAGCGGATCAAAAAGCTGAAAGCCATCATTACGGACTCACTCACAAGCCTCAAGCCACAATCATACGCGGGCGACGTTCAAATTCATTATACCGGAGAGCTCCAAAGTATCCTCGACGAACATGACGCGCTCACGTCGGATATTGAAGTTTCCGGGGTCGTGGTATCTGCGCTAGTCATTGCGATTCTCCTTCTCTACTTCAGATCCCTAAGCGCAACGTTATCGCTTATCATCAGTCTGTTCATCGGAACCGCTTGGACGTTCGGAATCGCCTTTTTTGCGGTGGGGCATCTCAACGCAAATTCGGCCTTCTTGGGGAGCATCGTCATTGGAAATGGAATCAACTTTGGGATTATTTTCCTCGCTCGCTATCTTGAATTGCGCAGAGCCGGGCAATCTCACGACGATGCTAATGGCGCTTCAATGCTAAAGACCTATGGCGCAACGCTAACCGCGGCCTTGTCGGCATCCATGTCCTACGGATCGTTGATGCTGACTGATTTCAGGGGCTTCAGCCAGTTTGGCTTCATCGGACTCACGGGGATGATCCTATGTTGGATCAGCTCCTATACCGTCTTCCCGGCGATCTTGACCTTGATCGAAAAAGTGTTTCCCGCCAAACGCCCTAAGCGCCAACCCAGAATTGAGCGTTTTCTCGCTGGCTTTTCAAAAGCGGTCGCGCGCCGAGCAGTGCCGATTATTTTTTTGGCCGTGGGGATCTCATTGTTTTCTGCATTCTATATGAGTCAGGCAAGTCGCGATATTTTCGAAACCGATCTCACCCGACTTCGAAGTAAGGCGGGTCTCGATCACGGCTCTGCCTACTACGTCAAATACTTGGATGAAATCTTCAAACGATACCTCACTCCAATCGCCATTCTCACTCAGTCAACTCAACACAGCCAAGAGGTCGCAACGTTCTTGCGTAACAAGAAGAAAACTGAAGGCGCCACGAGCCTCATCGAGTCCGTGCAGACCATCCAGGATTTCATTCCCTCCCAACAGCTCGAAAAAATCAAACTTCTAAAGGAGATCAAGCAGACCCTCACTCCAAGAATGCTGCGTGAAATTTCCCCACGCGAGAAGAAACTGGTCAATCAGTTCCTGACGCCTGAGTCGACTTATCCCGTTCGTATTTCAGATCTCCCCCCCCTTGTGCTCGCCAGTTTCAGCGAAAAAGACGGTAACGTAGGCAAACTCGTTTTAGTGGCTCCTCCGATAAGCCGAGGGCCTCTGCCGCTACCCGATCTGTTGCGATTTGTCGGCGATCTTCGCGCCGTCGCTGATGCTACCGGCATTCCCGCCCCCGTCGCAGGCGCCTTGCCTGTATCCGCAGACATCATGAGTTCAATCGAGCGAGATGGACCCCGCGCCACGGCCTTTGCTTTCGGAGGCGTGGTGCTTCTTTGCCTGCTCCTCTTTCGGCATCTGAAGACTCTGTTCTTTGCAGTGTTCGCACTGGTCTTGGGGGTTTTGTGGCTCGCAGGGATCATCTTTGGCTTGAACCTTAAAATCAATTTTCTTAATTTTGTAGCACTCCCAATCACCTTCGGGATTGGCGTGGATTATGGCGTGAATATTCTGCAACGTTTTCGTCAGGAGCAACAGGGCGAAAGGCACATGAATGAGGTTATAAAGAGTACGGGCGGCGCCGTTGTTCTTTGCAGTCTCACCACCATCATTGGTTATAGCTCGTTGCTCCTTGCACAGAACCAAGCGCTTGAGAGTTTTGGCGTGCTTGCTGTCTTAGGGGAAATCTGTTGCCTCTCGGCTGCCGTGATTGTCCTACCCGCCCTCTTTGTCTTATTGGGACGCAGGTCCCGAAATAGAAACAAAAAGGAACAGTTAGCCGAACAGGTTATCAAAATGCCTCGAATGGAAACGCCTAAACACGAAGAAGTTGAAGAAGAAATAAAGCGTGCCGCTTGAAGATCGCGACGAATGCCCTGAGTAAGAACTTTCAATTTAGGATATACTCCGCCAATGCATTTATCGAGAATCATCAAGACGGGTCTCATCATGTGTGCACCTTGCCTAGGCGCCACTCCACACAAGCTTGCTAATCCCACCTCCAATCCCCGGTCATTCGGACTTGGAGTCATCGTCGGGGAACCCACGGGGATCAGCGCAAAGAAGTGGGTAGGAGACAATCAGGCCGTCGATGGTGGAGTCGCCTATTCGTTTGATTCAAAAACCTCCTCAGCGCTTGCCTTCGTAGATTACCTTTGGCACTTTCCAGACGTCGTTGATAAAACCCAAGTTTCTGGCCATTTCAGCCCTTATTTTGGCTTAGGTGGAGGGCTCAGCCTTGAATCATCCAAAGAAACTGCGAAGACAAACGAATCTGTGTTGGCTTGCGAAGCGCGGCTCCCTCTGGGCATCGAATGGATTATGCCAAACATCCCTCTAGGGCTAGCGATTGAAATCGTTCCAAGCTTCAAGGTTCTCCCTGAAACTCGCCTAGCGTTGCACGGGGGATTTGCCGTGCGTTATTATTTCTAAAATAGGGCAAGCAGTCGATCGATGATCGAATCAAGAAACTCCAAGAAGAAAAAAAAATGGAACAGACCGGCCAGCATAGCGAGCCGGCGCAGCATTAGTTGTTTTTTTGGCCGGAAGCTTGCTAGCTAAGAAGCATGATCTGCACGGCATTTAAAACGCTCGCGAGTGCTCTGACTCTCATCGTCTTTGGAATTACTGCGACAACCTGGGCCGTTGGAAAAACTGAAACGGGTCCCCATGGCGGCCAGATCGTTTCAAACTCGCATTATAAGTTTGAAGTCAAAGTTAACGGCAAAAGCCGAGAGATTCTAGCCTACCTGCTTGAAGCCAAGCGAAAACCACCCGAAAAGCTTTCGGTCATTTTACGCAATGAAGGGGGCGGCGGGCCTGAAATCCAGCTTAAGTCGGTCACGCCTCCGATCGTGGAGCACATGCCTCAATATCAGGGAGAGGTTCCCAAGGATCTCGGATCTTTTATCGGGATGGGCATTCAATTCAGAATAGGAACCGAAACCGTAAGCATTCCCTAATTATTGGCGGCTCCCGCAGTGATCCAATCCGAAACTGCTTTGAGTTCAGTTGCGTTGAGCTTCGTTCCACCTAGCGGCATGCTCCCCCCTGAGGCTGTTGAGGTGTAAAGCTTGCTGCTTGTCGGATTGCCCACTGAGACGGCAGTAGCGATGACTTGCGCATAACTCGAGAGAGTCACCCCAGCAGAAGAACCGTGGCAACTCACGCAACGAGGTTGGAGTATCTTTGAATTGATCGAGCTAAAAGTAGCTGTGATCGTGGGGCTGGGACTCGGACTAGGAGACGGGCTCGATGTTGATGTGGGTGTAGGAGTCGAAGTCGGCGAAGGTGTCGTGGTTGGAGTGGGAGTGGGCGTGTCGCTCGCAACTGGAACCGGAAGGGGAACGGGAGACGGCACAGCCGTCATGATTTGAAGAGGCGCTCCATTTTGAATCCAAGCCGCGATCGTCGCAAGCTCTGCAGTTGAGAGCGAAGGCCCGCCTTTGGGCATTTGGCCTGATTTTGTCGAGGTATAGAGCCCACTTTGAGCAAGAGAGTTCGGGACGACCATCCCCGAGCTTAAAGCCGCTTGATAGGAGGCAAAACTGGATGAATGGCAACTCATACATTTGGGTTGGATGATCGTCTGGTTCACATACGCATAGTCGATGGTTTGGGCAGAGGAGTTTGCAGCCAGAGAGTCGGCTGCCCCTCCTCCCGGCTTTCCGCAGGCCTGAAGGATGGCGAGCGAAGCAACCGACGATAAAACAGTACAGTAAACAGCTCTTGGTTTTTTCATAAAACTCCTTTTCATCTCGATAAGTACGAGCAGGCGATGAAAAGGATTCAAAAAAAACTATTTCACCCGCTATGCGAGTCTTTGGGTCCGCTCTTAGGCGCTGCGTGTCGCTCACGAGGATAACAGGGGTGGTTCTCTTTGCATTGGTGGCAGACTTGTCGTTTACAGGTAGGACATTCTTCAATGGCTGGCTCTCGTTTGCAGTACTTACAAATTATGGTCATCCATCCATCCTTGCAGATTTAGCCAATTCTATCACCAAATTTGTTGGCCTGCGGCGTGGGATCTCAGCCCCTCCCTTGAAACAAAAAAGGCCCTAGCCGAAGCCAGAGCCTTATTTTAACTTTCAATGGGACACGAGCTGAAAAACTTGAAAAGCTAAAACTATCTCCCGAGTCCCCTGATCCGCCTCCTCGGCGCCACTGCTGGAGCCATCAACTGCCTGATTGCGTCAAAGACACCCTTGAATTGACGATCATATTTACTTTCCAGGTCATCTAATCGCCGTGAAAGCCCAGTATTTTTTTCGAGCAATTGCCGGAGCTTTACAAACGCCCTTACGATAGCAATGTTGGCGAGAACCGCGCGAGGGCTATTCAACACTCCCGACAACATCGCAACCCCTTGCTCTGTAAACACACAGGGAAGATATTTTCGATGTTCACCATGTCCAGATCTCTCGGGTAGGAGGGGCGGCCTTAATTGGCGCCCCGTCCTCCCACGGAACCGTGCTTACGGGTCACGTACACGGCTCTTCATGTGAAATGAATTCGGATATCGGGCTTGAACCAATGAGGAAGCCTGCGATCAGTCACAAT
>CAIRTR010000123.1 GCA_903881565.1 Oligoflexia bacterium
AAAATTGAACAGTAGAGAGATCCGAGAAGCTGCCCTGTGATTTTCCGTCTTCAACCGCAATCGTATATTCAGTCGAACCTATTTTGAATTGGCCACTCCTCACAGAATTTCCATAATAGCAAAGATGATAGAATGTGGAACCATTTTCGAGAGGTGAGCTGAGGTATAAGATAATGGAATAGTTTTGATGAGTCCCATCGGGATAGCTCATGTCAAATTGAAGCGGCTCGGGCCAAAAACCCTTTCCGTTTATATTTATGACACGGATGGCTTGCTTGTTTTTGAAATTCAAATCTGAATCAAAACTCACATACGCCACATGTTGCAACTCTTTGATTACATCAATCAAAATGTTCACTCGTTTTGTTTCACCAAAACGTACTTCACCATGCAATCGTTTGATGCCTTGGGGTGGAGGAGCACTCCAGTTTGCAGGCAAAGGCTTACTTGAAAGTTCGATGCCGAAGGGCCTGTAACCCGAAAAGCCAAAGTTCCCGCGCGATGGAGAATAGTCGAGATTCACCTCAAAATTCGTCTTATCGCTCATCGACGGTAGGGATATTGCGGGGCTTGCTTGAGGTCCGGGAACCGCAAACTCCTGATCAGAGACCTCCATAAATTGAACCGACCTTGCAACTCGATCAAAATCATCTTTTTGCCTGTAACGAAGCAAAATCGAGTTTTTGAGCTCGGTGCAAAACACAATTCCTAAAGGAGAGCCCTGCTTGCCAATGTAACATTCAGCCTCCAATCCATTTAAGATGCTTTCCTTCTTTTCATAGGCACCCGGAATCGTGCCTCCCAATTGTCGATTTCGCTCACCCGCTGCAATGACATGACCTAGGACTTCATCGTCCGTCACAGAAAAGGACTCGTTCCTGCACTTCCAAGTTCCCTGTGGGTTTTCCTTTTCACATTCTGTTTTTGTCCGTTGTGGGTTATTAATATCGTCAGGAATATTCTGTATGAGAAGTCTCTCTTTGCCGCTACTATAGACAAAATGTGTTTTCGCCTTCCACCGCCCGGCAGCCCATTTTATGTAAGTTGTTTGCCCGAAACTATTTTGGCGTACTCGATCGCGTTCGAAATTTGTGGCAGGGTTTTTAATGAGGGAATAGGACTGCCCTTTCCAGACTAACCCTTTGCCAAGAAAGAACGGGCTCACATGACTTGGGGATTTAGCCGTGGGTACGGCCGGCAATGCAAACTCCTTCTCGCTCGGTGCCGTTGTGTTGAAACCCTGCGTGTATGATTCCGATTGGACTACTCCATTAGAAATCGATTTTTCGTGTAAAGAAATTAGAAACTGGTTGGGGTGGCTACAAGCTATTGTCCCCTTCTGATCGCCCTTAATTGTCTCAATACAATTTGCGTTTACCCCTAAATAGTTTACTTGATAGGGCTTTATGTCATTGTTGGCCATCATGTTTTGGCCCATATTTTGAAACGATTTGAAGCCCTCGATCAGCGCAGCCTGTGAAGCAATCATTGAGTTTTCAAGTTCACATGACCAAGTCTTCTCATTCTGAATACAAGTAATTGTGTTGTCATGATCCCCAGCGACAAGAGAATATCTGCGATAGAGCTTGTCCTTGAAAATATAGTCGACGCGGAGGTTACGACCACGCTGGTACCACTTTTCCGTGTACTCACCTTGGTTGAAAAGCTGCGCCAACCCAATTGCCCTGGGATTGGGTTTAGTCCATGCCTTTTTTGTAACCTCAAACCCATCGATAAATTCTGGCGATTTCGGGGAAGAAATATTCTCCTTGTTCGGCATCCCCTCCGCATTTGCCGCCATTTGCGACACTGTAAAGGCGACCTGAAACAAAGCAAAACCACAAAAGACTCTCTTACTTAACATTCTTATCCTCGCACTAGCGAATGGGCATTATTTAGTTCTGATGGGTAAATTCTATTCACAAGGATCAACCGAAACAAGCAGCGAAGACGAACCGATACGTTTTCTGCTTTAACTGGCTTGCTCCCCTGCCCCGCTGACATCTTCGTTCTTGTCCCATACTCCGAAAGCCAACAGTAAAAGGGGTCGAAGTCGAGCAAGGATATATTTGACGCACGCCTCTTGAATTCTGACCGCCTGCACTACAGCTCCAAAATCACTTAGCCCGCAGGACAGTACTCTAACTTTCGCCATTTCTTTCCTTTCCTCATCAACTCAAACGCATTCGAACTCATTCCCCGCACACGCTCCCGCATTTCCGAATCAACATTTACTCCCCATTCTCTCTGACTCAACTTCCGGCACCAGAGCATCCAACCAAAACCCATAGGGTGAGGGTGGGTGCTCTGGCGCAATTTCTGAAAGAAATTAGGAAGTTGAGTTACTATCACTTTACGGGGTCACTTTACCCCCTAAACGACCTTTTCGCGGGCACGTGTGCGGATCATGCACGTCTGCCACCTCACGACGCCACACTGCCACCGCCATCGGCCTCAACAACTCGCGCGCGATGTACGGACGCCAGTGCACAAGGCGCCGCTACCTGCACGCGCGCCAACCAAAACTTTGCGGCGCCACCCACAAATGCACAACATGCCACCTTCGATCATGGCACTGCCATCTGAATCCTCGCGCAAGAACATTTCCCGTGCGACACGTTCATTGACGCCGACCACACTGCCACCGCGCACCCACTAACCGATACCACTGCTGCCACTTCGGGCGGAGCGCGCACCATTTTCGAGGCGACAAAGACGTCGTCACCAAAACAAACTAGCGCATCCCCTTGAAATCTTTTATCTTTCCCCGTATTTCAAACCCAACATTGCCACAAAATCGTCTTACTTCTGTAGCAAAATTCACTCAATGGCGCCACAATTTTAGTGTCTTCTTGCCACATATTCATGCTATAATTGTGGCATGTAGAGGGCGAGCGTACATGTCACAAACCATTGTAAATGCGGTGAAAAGCAAGATTCATGGGCACGGAAGGGGGTGGGTTTTTACTCCCCAGCACTTCAACGATCTTGGCAGCTATACTGGGGTGCGGACAGCTCTTTCCCGCCTTCAAAGAGAGCGAGTCATTCGCCGCTTGGCGCAGGGGATTTATGACTATCCCCAAATCGACGAGACACTAGGAATCTTGTCTCCATCGATCGACGCCGTTGCAAAAGCAATCGCAGACAAGAACGGCGCAAAGGTCCAGGCATCGGGTGCCTATGCCGCAAACCTGATTGGGCTTTCGGAGCAAGTACCTGGCAGAGTGGTTTTTCTAACGGACGGGCCGACCGGAAAAATCAAGATCGGGAAACTCGTCGTCTCCTTCAGGAAAACCACTGTGAAAAACATGCATGCCGCAGGCTCAAGAGAGGCCCTCGTTATCCAGGCTTTCAAATTCATGCAACAACAACACATCAACAAAACGATGCTCGACTCCACAAAGAAATTCTTGAAGGGAACAAGCCGCAAGGATTTTGAGAAGAACATCAAATACGCCCCACACTGGATTCGGGTGCTTCTGTTTGACCTAATGGAGAATGCACTATGAGCCAGATTCACTTGCTCCCGGCGGAAAGACGTCGCCGATTCTTTACTGAGGCCGTGACTGCTACAGGCATCCCCTTCCCTATTATCGAAAAGGACTATTGGGTGGTGTGGACGCTTGAGCGCCTTTTTTCGATTCCAGAACTAAAAACACACCTGACCTTCAAAGGCGGCACATCCCTGTCTAAAGTCTACCGGGTCATCGAACGCTTTTCTGAAGACATTGACGTTTCGATTGAAAAGGATTTTCTGGGTTTCGATCACGCAAAAGACCCGGAAAAAGCCTCATCAAAGAAAAAGACACGCGCCGCCGTCGAAGCCTTGGGACAGGCCTGCGCGGATTACGTCCAAAACAAGATGCTCACCACCTTGCGGACCTCAATTGCAATCGAGCTGGGCACAGACAAAGGTTGGAATATCGTCGTAGATGAAAAAGATCCAGACGGACAAACTCTCCTATTTGAATATCCGAACCTGACTCCAAAGGGCGGCTACATTCAGCAGGTTGTGAAAATCGAAATGGGTGCCAGATCAGAACATTGGCCGGTGAGCGAGCACCCTATTCAGAGCTACGCCAAAGAGGCCCTCAAGGATCTGGTCACCGAAACCCCCGTTCGTGTCTGCGTGCTCAACGCCGAGAGAACCTTTTGGGAAAAGGCGACAATCCTTCACCAGTACGCCCATTTCCCGCAGGACAAAGCATTCCCGCCACGAATCTCACGCCATTTCTACGACTTTCATCGGCTGCTGAATTCCGAAATTAAAGCAAAAGCTTTGGGCGCGCTCGAGCTTCTTGAGCGTGTAGCCATTCACAAGAGTATCTATTTCGCCTCCGGCTGGGCCTGCTACGAAACCGCACGAAAGGGTTCGCTCAAACTCTCGCCGTCACCAAGAATCTTGGGGGCATTGGAAAATGATTTCAATTTAATGAATCAGATGTTTTTCGGGGAGATCCCCGATTGGCAGTCGATCCTGAGAACGATCAAGCAATTCGAGTCCGAGTTCAATTCGTAAACAGGCGAATGTTTGGAGCTAGCCACCTCCCCCTTTAATCCCATTTTTGGGACGATTTTACCCAAATTCGGGACTCTTCTGTAAGACCCTATTTTGTGTCCCCTATAATTCTCACGGGTTACGCAACAAAGCCCTTGGCACCCGTGTTGCTTTAGGAACAACACCAGTATTGGCAATGAAAGAAGGGGAATGATATGAGCAGTAACGAAAACACGTTGGGATCGGGGATAACCTTTCCGCGTGACATGTTCTTTGAAAAGAAAATAGCGAGTGCTACCGCGGGTTCGCTAGAGGCCATACGATGGCTTACGACTAGCGAAGCCGCACAATACCTTCGTGTTTCCATCTCAAGTATCAAGACCATGATCTACCGAGGTCAGGTCCGAGTTCACAAACTGGGGAGGCGAAACCGCTTTCTCAGAGAGGAACTCGAACGTCTAATTACTCTGCCTCTCACTAAATAGAAAGTGGAGGTGGCTATGCCACAAAAACAGATCGACGATGATGGGGTGAAAAGGCTCATCATCACAGTTAGCGTGCGATGCAAGGAACATCCAAGTGGGCGAATTCAACTCAAAAGGATTTTTGACAATGTCGAACAGGGCAGCGCCAAAGCCAATTCGCTCGAACGGGATCTTCTTCGCGAGATTGATAAAGATCGAGCACAAAGGGAGATAGTAGGAATCAGTTGGGGAACCCTGCTGGGTTACTACGAGCTTTATGCCAGGGAACAACTGGAAAAAGATCGCTGGTGTCAAAGCAAGCAGACCTTGTTTGAAGCGATGCGCGCGCTCCATAAGTGGACCGCACCTTGGCTCAAAGAATCTGCGGGCCGAATCTCTGCATCGGATGTCACAAAACTTTTTCATATAATGAAAGAGCACGAGATGTCGGACGCCTTGATCGGAAAAGTGAAAGGCGACATCAGGAAAGTGTTCGAGTTCGGGATACTCTTCGATCATGTTCGAGGAATCAAACAAAGTCCTACCGCAAGCGTCTCAACCAAGAGTCGCAAGCGGATGAGGACCGAGATTCTTCGCGAGGACGAGATCAAGAAACTCCTGTCCTACGGAAAGAAGTACGAACCTACTTGGTATTACATCTGGGCCTTTGGGATTTATACGGGATGCCGAAACGGAGAGCTGTATGCTCTGAAGTGGTCGGACATTGATTTCAAAGACCGCATGATCACGGTTCAACGATCATTCAATAAGAAGGAGGGAGAGAAATGCACAAAGACCGGAGAGTGGCGACACGTCTCCATTTGTGATCCCCTCTGGGAACTGATTGAGGAACTCAATCGGATTCATGACCATGAAGTACAACGAGGCAAGTGCAAGAATCCAGGGTATGTCCTCCCCCGCCCAGGGCTTTGGCAAAATGGCGAGCAGGCAAAAAAACTAAGATTGTTTTGTGAGGAGATTGGCATCACGCCAATTTGCTTTCATACACTCCGTGCATGTTTTGCCACAGAGCTACTTAAGCGAGGAGTGGACGTTCCTAGCGTCATGCGCGTCGGAGGCTGGAAGAGCATCAAAACCATGATGCATTATGTCCGGCTCTCAGGAGTAAACGACAAAGGGATCACGGATCCACTGGATTATCGTTCGATCGAACCAGGTGATACGAACAAAACCCTGATGAATGCCGTTGGAGAGAAGTTTACGGCAAGTTCAGTCGGAGAAGCGCAGGTCATTCCGCTACACTCACGCAAACATCCAGGGCTACGCTGAGTCGCCTAGGGTAGCATGAGGATGCGCGAGGATGATGCAGCACGACTGTACGCTGAGCCAAGTGCTTGAAAAGATTGGGGGGCCGACGAGGCAACCAAATACCGGTGGCCTCGAGACGCAAGTTTCGGGGCCATTTTTTTTGGCTACGAACCTCTTCATAAACCCTACAAACAGCAAAGCAAATGACTGAAAACACGAAGAGAAGTGTGTTTAGGCGGTGCTGAGTTTGAGACATTTGAAGGTATTGTAAAGCTGCACGGGTTCGCGCGCAGCTTTACGTGGGGGCGCCCTCAGTCTGTCCTCGTATCGAAGCATGCACCTAGGATGATGGCGCCAGCCGGATCAAGATCGTGGTGCCCTTATTGGGTTCGCTTTTGATCCCGATAGTTGCTTTATGCAGGTCGAGAATTCCATGGGCGATTGACATCCCTAATCCGGTTCCCTTTCCGACCGGTTTAGTGGTAAAAAACAGCTCAAAAATCTTTTTCAACACCTTATCAGACATTCCCACCCCGTTATCACATATTTCGACGACCACCTGCCCGTCATCGAGTCTCGAGCGGATCGCGAGCTGTTTGCGATATTTTTCAAAGTTCTCAGGCTTGCTCTTTATATTCTCATTTTCTCTCTGATCCAACGCATCTCTGGAATTGGTAAGCAGATTGATCCACACTTGTTCTAATCGAAACGGATCCCCATTTACTTTTGGGAGTTCCATGCACAAATCCTTTTCGATCTCAATACTTCCAAGCCGGAACTGCTCCCCCAGAAGCATAAGCGCAGATTCAATGGTTTCATTAATTTCGAGTGGTGCGTACTCGGGTGTGTCCTGTCTGGCGAAGGTGCGCACATGCTGAATCACTTTAGCGCATCGATCAACCGAAGCCTTAATATCCCTGAGTGAACTCTCAAGCTCTTCGTCGCTCAGCGCATTTCTCCCCTTTAGCTTTTTGATTATGTCCACCGCCAGGGAGATGCCCGACAGCGGTTGATTCATCTCGTGGGCCATGCCGGCCGCCATCTCTCCCAAAGAGATCAACTTCGAAATTTGAACCGATTGAACGGACAAGTCCTTCAAAAGCTTCTCAGTGGCGTGTCGAGATTTTTCGTAAGCCGCCCCAATCGCGTAAGAAGCCGCCGTTGCCGCGGACAAAATGATTAACTTGTAGTGAGAGTATTGCTGAGGCATTTGGAGCGGACTCGTGAAACCCTGTTTCTCGGCAAAAAACAGCAGGACTGAGGCTCCCACCGCTAACGCCAGAGCTAGCCTTGCCCCAAACTGGCCCGCGCAGAAGAATCCCACAAGCGGCGAAAGAGCAAGAATGACAACGGCAGGGGCCCTGATGCCCCCATTAAAGAAGCCGGCCGCGACTGCTACGCCTGTAAAGCTAATCACCAAAATAGCCGTGCATAGCCTCGTCGAATAACCGCGTCGCACCAAAATGGGAAGTCCCATCATCGTACACGTAAACACAGTTTCCAGAACCAGGTGCAGAAGAGGAAAGGGGACAATAAAATGACGAAAAACTGAAGCCCCGAATGTTAAGAATCCGAGCCAAAATCCCATGGATCCCATCACGCTGCGCCTCATGGACTCATCGGTATCTAGCCTGGCTATCTGCATAGGATCTTATCGTCAAATGGGATGTGGTACTTAAGCCAAATAGACTGCGGTCACTGCCGGAACTTCTCGTCAATATACGCATTGATATCATCGGCCGCCGGAGTTTCGGCGCTCGGTTTCTTAGCGAGCAGAGCCACGCATGTTGTTTGTAAAAATGATTCGATCTTCTCACGATTCAAAAATACATTGAGTGCTGGTTCGGAGACCTCCCATTCGGCTCCATAGAGTCGAGAAGCTTCTTGATAACTATAATCCGTTAAATGCTTGCAGCGCTTTTCGATCGGCTCGTTCATGTAATACCTTGCAAGCGGGAAAGCGCTTTTAGAAATAAGCGTCCCTTTCAGCATTTTCTTAAATTGATTCCGAACAGCCTCCTCAATGTTTCCACTCAATTTTGTGTAGGCATCTTTTGAAACAATCGTGCTGAGCTCTGATCCCCTGACCAAAGCCTTGACCGCCTGTTTTTGATACTTAATCGAAGCGTCCTCTTTTAGGGAGCTTGCGAAGCTCGCCGCTATCACTTGTCCTTCAATGCATTTTCGCGCCGCTAGACTAATCTTCAGCCCCTTTACGAGAGGGTCCCACCCTTCAAGCATTGCCGCGGCACAAGTCTTCATGGCGTCTTTTTGACCCTCCAGCAATAGGTCTGGATTCTTTTCGATTTTGTCCGCCATGATCTTCTTTTGTTGTTGTAGCAATGAAGATTCCTGCGAGCAGGCTTTTTCAGACGTGTATTCGATGCCGGCAAACACGGCTTCTTTTAAAAATTGATACCTTTTTGGGCTTCGCTTCTTTAGGAGTTCAGGATTAATTCGATAGGCGGTGACCGATTCCGCAAAGTCTTCGGCAGGATTAGTGCGTGCGTAACTGGATACCGTGTCATGCCCTTGAATTTCAAAATCGGTAAACACGCTGGGCGCAGTGGTTCGGGTGACCTCCGGCAAAAGTGTCCAACCTGCGGCCTCAAGCCACTCGGCGGAGGAGTCCAGGTCTTGACCATCCCCATCGGCCATGCGATGGCCCATTTCGTGAGTGAGGATCCGCGTCTGATCCTCATGATCTGTTTTTCCCCAGTACTCAAACAGCATAATATGCGCGTTGGCTGCGGCGCCTCCGCCGCGGTTGGGGCGCTTGTCATAATGAATAGGGAGGACACGTTTTTCGGGAAGAAACCCTGGGGGTAGATCCGAAAATGCCTGCTCAATGGCGTCAAGTTCACTCGGGTTTAGTGGAGAAGCGTTGGCTTCTCGAAAGGGGCTTGCCGCTGCCCCATAGCGAGCGAAGAGGTGAAGGACGCGTTCTGCTTTGTCTTGGCCCGCATAAATTTCGTTTAGAGCGCAGCGCACCTTTTGGCAACCCGGGTTAACGCTGAAGGTTTGCGGCTGTGGATCGTTGGGTTTTCCAAAAAAATCGACTGCGCTCGTCAGGTCTTGGAACGCCCTGAGAAGTTCAGGCGACTCGTTTTCGAAGTGCACTCCGTTTATTGTTTTTGAGATTGGAGAAACCCCTGAGGCTTGCGCCCAATGTTCAATAAAGTCTGCGCGGGACTTCTCCGTACTTGGCGGAGACTTTCGACACGCGATTTTTCCATCCTCCGAAACCGTCCAGCTCTTGAATAGATCTGAGAACCATCCAAATATCTGAAAATTTTTGGAATCCACAGGCGCGCTCTGCTGAATACAGGGATCACCCTGCGTCTCGTGAATCTTTGGTGCAGTGAATGCCGTCGGAATGTTAGCAAAGAGTAAAAAGAGGAGAACGAAGACGGGTGGCGCTTTGCGCAGTCGCGAATTCATCATGGTGAGACCCTCGCTGATGGCGAGCTGATCTCAACGCGCATAAGTTTTTGCGACCCGCTTGCTTTAAAATGCAAAACCAATCCCTCCTCGGGAACCTCAACTCGGAGAATTGGATTATCAGATTCTTGAACATCAGCGCTTCGCGGGCCTGACGGAGCGTTGAGCCGCGCAAGAGCGGCTTGAAGCTGTTTTTCAGAAATATACGGACGAAACAACTCGAGATTCGCAGTGCTCTCACCAAAATGATGGATCAGGGTCTGAAGCTTACTTTCGCGGTTGAAAACTAAGCTCGTGTCAAAGCGAATTCCGGCGAAGACATAGTATTTTGTAGAGGTATGAAGGGTCGTATCTTTTGCGCTACGAGGGGGTTTGCCAAAGGACTTCTCAACCTCTGATTCGGTCGCCTCACCCGGCTGAAGTGACCTGAGAGGATTTGGGAGCAACGTCGTAATAAGCCCTCGAAGAGAAGGCAGCGATTGGGGAGGCGCGGCCTTCTTCGGAACAGCGAATGTCGTAGATGACGCAATCGCAAATAGAACGACCAAGAGGCACAGAAAACTTCGAGTTTTGAAAAATGAAAAGTTCACTCATAAAGGATCGGAATAATTCGGAAGAAACTACATTAGATTATTGTAACTACCCAGCGATTCTGTCCGGTCTCAATTACCAAGGGATTTTGACCACCTACCCGCGTCAAAGAGGGCTGGGTAGGGATGGCGGCCCAGCACACGATCTAAATTAAATAGCTAAATTTATCAGAACGGGGGCGAAACTCGTTCCAAGTTTCATGCAAACAGCTGCCGCTGATCCCAAAAAAGTAACTTTCGGGTGATTTTTATTGGTAAATGCTACCCATCAGCCAAATTTCTGGTATGACATAAGCAGTCTAGACTTAAGAAAGGGTTAATTAAATGCCAGGTATTTTTATTCGCGAAGGCGACTCCTTTGAAGGTGCGCTCAAGAAATTCAAAAAACAGGTGAAAAAGCAGGCACTCTCAACGAAATTCGCAAACGTGAGGCCTACGAAAAGCCTTCTGTGAAGCGCAAGAAAAAAGATATCGCAGCGCGTAAGCGCGCGATGAAGAAGCCAAGGGCTCCTCGCTTCTAGTTTCTGACGGGGACCGCTTGAGCCACCAAGGCGATGTTTCTTGGTGAAATCATTGGATTAAAAACCTGGATCAATCGGACGTTCCGTCCATGATTGGGGCCTTCTTCCTCTATGAATAGCGCGCGATCCAAAAGAAGCGCGATTTCAAGCGGTCGTGCGAGCAGGTTTCGCACAAAGGCGATAAATCGCTTTTTTTCAATCAGTGATTCGATCGAACGGTAAAAATCTCGGTAACTCGCATCAGAGCAACTCTGAAGCTTTGCCGGGGTTCGCTCGAAATGTCTCATCCTATCTCGAACATAATCAGCAAAAGTTCCCAGGTACGCAGCCGGAGTTGCGGTTCCAACTTCTTCGCATTGGTGCGCATCACATCCTTCGCGATAAAGCAGCTCGTGCAATGAAAAGCGATACTGCTGCACGCGCTGTTGAAAAATAAACTCATCTTTTGATCGCTCAACTCCGCCTCGATTCGCAAGAAACAACGCTTCGTCGGTCCAAGCAAGGGGCCTCTGCCGCGCGACGCTTGACCGCTGAGTTCCGGAGGCTGCATTCAACTTCTCATAACAGCAGCCGATGTTAAGAATCGAATACCCCTTTTTCAAGAGATCGAGTTGCGCCCAAGCTAAGTCTCCGCAAGTATGCAGGCCAATCGCCCAAGTATTATCGCTTCGCGCATCGCCAATGTTCTCTCTCGGAAACTCACCGGGAATATAACGGATTTGCTGCTCCTTCAAAACGTCGCGCCACGGCCACGCTTTCAGTATCGCGAGGCCTTTTTCCTGAAGTGCACTATCGCGATCGATCGAATCCACTGTGCAACCCAGCTCAAGCGCAAGGTGTCGTGCCAGATGCCCCACACCACCGCCGATATCAAGGCAATGGGAGGCGGAAAAATCCTTCGTCGTAAAAAGGCTCAACAGCGCTTCGATTTCGTGCCTTTTTTTCGGTGTCAATCCTCGGCAAAGCGTCGTGGGCAACACTCGCGTTTCCGCAACTTGCGGGAGAACACACAAGCTCCGTATTTGGTGAATCCAATTGAGAAGCGTCTCCGGGGCTCGTGCACAGCCCTCTCCTTGGCCAACCGCGAACTGATTCGAAAGATCCTCGGTTGCGCCAAAATGAAACCAAGACTCTGGGATTAAGCGCTCCATTTCGGCATAGCGATGAAAAATGGAATTCTGCCAGAGTTCGCTCCAACTCACCAAGGCTTCACGAACCGCGCAATAGTGCTCGGCATTGGAAAAAAGCATCAGACCTACCATCCGAATTAGAATGACATATATTTGTTAGCAATAAACTCGTTTTATGTTTCAGCTTCTCCGTGAATCCTTCGACAAGACTAGAGATGCGACGAATTAGACTTTCCTTCATAACCGCCATTTTCTTGGCACTTGCGTGCGGACGTGCTTATGCAGACGATCTGCTACTTTGGGCTCCGGGGCTTGGTCAACCGCAATTTGTACTCCCACGACCGACTTCTGTGCATGCACCCGAGAATGCCGTTAAGAAGTTCCTAAATCGAATTACTCACGATGTTCGTCTGAAAAACATTATCCCTCCCAATGCAAACCTCCAGCCTGTTGGGCAAGTTCAAATCTGGGATCCGCAAACTCTAGCGCTCAAACCTCGCGTGGCCGTTCTCGCAAATCAGTGGCAGGACCTGTCGACGGATCCACAAAATGTTCGCATCAAAAGGATCGTCACGCAACTCACCCTTGCTGGAGCTGATGTTTATGTGATTCCCCCGGTTGCAGATTTAGGCTTAAACCGAAAGGAGGCGGTACGTTTTAGAAAAATGCTTAGCGAAAATTTTGATTCACTCCTGGCCTTAGGTGGCGCCGATGTCGATCCCAGCCTCTATCACCAAGCAAAGACCCACTCCGGAGAGACGAACTCCATTCGTGACATCGCGGAGAGTCGCATCATCAAAAGTTTTTTTGCCTCAAAACGTGGGCCCATTTTTGGAATCTGCAGGGGGCATCAACTCTGCGCCGTTTCATTGGGTCACCAAATGATTCAAGATATATCGCAAGAAACAAAGGCAGACATTGATCACAGGGATTCAGGCCACCGAATTCAAATCGAAGAGGGGACTCTGCTCACCTCCATTATCGGGAGCAGCGATAAATGGGTCAACTCCATCCATCACCAAGCAGTCCTGCCGCGTTCCAATTCAGCACTAAAGGTCGTTGCCAAAAGCATCGATTCAGGCGAAGTGGTTGTCGAAGGCTTGGAGTCTCGAGATGGGCGCGTCCTCACGGTTCAGTTTCATCCAGAATTAATGGATGAAGAACACGGAGCCCCCCTCATCCCGGCGCTGGTTGAATATACTAAGGCGTTTCGCGAAAAAAAATCCAACGCCCCGATTCCGAAACTGCCCAAGACGGAAAAATGCCCCAAGGGGGCGCTGCAGAGGGCCCTCGTGAGAATAATCAAAGAGTGACGCCACTCACTGACACGAGGCCAGGCACTTCGCGTAGCCCCGATCCGCAGCCTGAGTACAATGGGCATAGCCACGGGAGCATTCATTATAATGAAGGGGGTCATCACTCTGGCATCCTTCAACTTCAGTGCAGCAAGAATCGATTGCATTGGTAAAATCAATTGAACAATCATTTTCACAATCGGCACTCGCAAACTGAGCAAACATACAGAACACAGCGGTAACAACAAACGAATTAAGTTTCATAAAATATCTCCTATTTGTAAATTGATATACGCGCGCGATCTGGAAGGGGCAAGGAGCTCGGTGGATTCTACCCAAAGAGCAATAACATTTTGTTATGAAGCCCCCACGTCGTAGTGGACAAAGTCTTCAAAGTATCGAAAGATTAAATCCCATGAACGCATCGCAAATCATCCAAGCGCTGGGCCTCCAGCCGCTTGAACCCGAAGGGGGCTATTTCGCTCAAACCTTTAAATCCCCGTCGATGACGGCGATCTTTTACCTCATCACGTCCACTGATTTTTCGAGATTTCACCGGCTGAAGAACACAGAAGTTTATCATTTTTATGCAGGCACACCCGCAGAACTTCATCTCCTCTCACCGGAGGGGACACTCAAGACAGTTGTCCTTGGCAATATGGATTTCGAACACCAAACTCCGCAATTTGTCGTGCCCGCAAACACCTGGCAAGCCCTGAAAATTCGCAAGGGCATAGCAGATTCATGGGCTCTTCTTGGAGCTACCGTTTCGCCAGGCTTTGAATACGAAGACTTTGAAATCGCTCGGCGAGAGGACCTCCTGCGACAGTTTCCCCAACACCACGCCATCATCAATGAACTAAGCAGGGACTGACACTTGACTTGGTTTTTAATTCGCATTATACGCTGCATTATGAAGAATTCACACTCATTAGCTCTGTTGACCCTCGTTGCTCTTGGCCTCTCCAGCTGCGCAAAAGTTGCTGATCCACTTGCCTCAGATACCGGCGTACTTCTTTCAGGCTGCGCACTCATCTCACCCATCGCACTGGGTGCGCGCGACGTTTCCAAGGACTCTTTTACCCTTTCGCAAGTCAAGCTTGACCAGGTGATCAGGACCCAGGAGTTTGTGTCGGCCGAATCAATTCAGATCGGTATTTTTCCGATTAAGAAGCTTCCCTACACCGGAGCAAGCATTAAGAGCGTTACTTCAGATGGAACATCTGTAGGTTTTGACTTGGGCTTTGCAAATGATTACGGTGGAAACTTTAGTTTCTCTGGCGGGACCTCCCAAACAAATTCAACCTACATTTACAACACCATCAGTGACGACGGCTACAAAGCACCAGGCAACAAGAACTCTCAGCATACGGAACTCAAGATGGTGATTGAGAATCAAAATCTTCTGTCGCTTCAAATGACAATCCCCGTGAGAAAACAGCAGAGCTCAAATTCGTTCTATTTTGCAGACGAAAATCAAACATTGTGTGTGACGTCAGCCGTGTTGAAGTAAATGGGCGCAAGTGCGAAGCTTGACTAGTTCTTTGCGCTTATTACACCGCAGGCAACTCAATTGCTCAGGATTTCTTACCAATGAAAAATCTTCTAACTCAGGATAACTTCGAACAACCGCTTCTCGAAACCTCAAGACTCACGCTTGAACCCATTGTCGAAAGCCACGCTGAAGAAATCTGTGAACTCTTCTCAGACCCCAAACTTCACGAATTCGTCCCGCAAGAACCCATATCGCTTGAAACCGCAGAAGCTCGCTGCACCCGCTGGGCCAAGCGCAAATCGCCAGATGGAAAAGAACTCTGGCTTAATTGGGCCGCACGCGAAAAAGCCACCTCGCGAATCGTTGCTCACTTTCAAGCCGGACTCAAAGACGACGCGATTGCCACCATCGGATACATGGTGGCCAGGGCTTCTCATAACAAAGGCATTGCGACTGAAGGTCTTCGTGCGATTATTGATTACCTCAAGTACAACCTCGAAGTGATCGAAGCAAGGGCCTGGGTTGACTCCCGCAATATCGCTTCGCATCGACTCGCCGCAAAACTTGGGATGGTTCAAGTGGAATTAATTAAAGACGCCGACTTCTTCAAAGGGGCAACCTCAGATGAGTTCGTATTTTCGCGAAAATTTGAGGCTTATGAGCTTCAGCGCGTGGATCTCACGAGTGTTGCACTGGTCCAGTCGATTCTAGAAGCCGCTCCTCAGTACTTGCTTAACGTGGATGGAGTCACGTCAAATCCGAACGACGGACATGACACACTCACGGCGCTTCCGCCCGGATGCAGTTTAGATCAAAAACATGTCCTGGTGCTACGCTTAAACGGCGCTGCTGTCGGAGTTGCTGACGTAATCCAAGGGTATCCCGATCCTACAACCGCCTTTATCGGACTCATGCTCCTTCGTGAGGATCGGCAAAAAGGCGGAAGCGGTCGAATGTTTTATCAGAAGATTGAAGAGAAGATTCGAAGGGAGTTGGATTGCAATCGAATTCGCCTCTCCGTTGTCGACTCAAATCCGGTTATTCCTTTTTGGGAGAAGATGGGATTTACGCTCACAGGAGAGTCGAGCCCGCACCAAGGTAAAACGATTGTAAGCACTAAACGTATCATGGAAAAGAGACTCTCATAATGTACCTCCCCCCACAGTTTGAGGAAAAAAGCGAAGACAAAGCCTTGCAACTCATCAAGGACAATCCGTTTGCGACTCTTATCAGTGCTCACAAAGGTGAGCCACTCATCAATCACTTTCCGCTCGTTCTAAACGGAAGTACCACTCTTCTTGGCCACATGTCTGCCCACAATCCCCATGCGGGCGCACTAACTGTTGGAGATTGTGTTACGGCTGTTTTTCACGGCCCCCATACCTACATCACGCCAAAGTGGTATCCATCAGGCGGAGTCCCGACCTGGAACTACGCCGTCGTTCATGCTCATGGCCGAATCCGCTTTGTTCGTGAGTTTGAACCGCTAGTAGAACTACTTCGTACAATGACCGAAGCATTCGAAGGGGCTGCGCCCAACCCTTGGCCGTTCGCACTCCCAGATGACCTAAGTCCCCCTGAGGTGCTAACCCATTCAATTGTGGGCTTTCAGATCGAGATAGTGTCGCTTGAGGCCAAATTTAAACTGAGCCAGAACCGCACTTCAGAAGATAAAGCGGGAGTTATGCGTGGTCTTGCCACCCGACCCGACGAAATGAGCCAACGCGTTCGGATTATGATGGAGATGGAGATGGAGACAGCGAAATGATCACTCCTACCTCTGTCCAAGGCAAATGCTACTGCGGCGGAGTTCAATTTGAACTCACGTTTCCCAATGAATTTTGCTCTCATTGCCATTGCGAGGATTGCCGCCAAGCCCATGGTGCCGCTTTTGTGACCTGGACAGGTCTACCCAAATCTCAGTTTAGATTTATCGCGGGCGAAGACAAACTCAAGAAGTATGAATCGCGGATCGAAACTCACCAAGGAATCCGTTGGGGCTTCTGCAGCGATTGCGGGACATCCCTTCTTTACGACTGCGATCAAGCCCCGGATAAGATCTACATCACGGTCGCAAACCTAACAGGAAAGCTTGATCGTGAACCGGACTCTCATGTCAGCTTTGAGGAAAAAGTAAATTGGCTATCGGTTCAGGACTCTTTGCCAAAATACCGAGAAAAAACCGATCAAACGATCGAAGCATCCGCGCCCGGCGCACTCCACCACCTCGACATCAACGTCTCCGATCTGAAACGCTCGAGCATATTCTGGGGTTGGTTTCTTACTGAACTTGGTTATTCAAAACATCTCGAGTGGAAAACCGGTATGGGTTGGAAACTTGGCAACACCTACATCGATCTTATCCAAGTCGAAGCCCAACACGCTGAAGTCTCTTATCACCGTAAAAGAGTAGGCCTTAACCACTTGGCCTTTCACGCAACCTCGCGTGCGCAGGTTGATCAAATCACTGAACAGCTTAAGGCCCGCGGGATTACGGTTCTCTATTGCGATCGCCACCCTTTTGCGGGTGGTTCAGGGCATTATGCAGTCTTTTTTGAGGATCCAGATCGCATCAAGGTCGAGCTCGTCGCACCCCTTGATAAATAGCAGACTTTATATAAACTCAATTCATGTATTCTAACCGCATCTCTCCTAAAAATGCAGCCATCGAAATTTACAACGAACGCTTCCCGGATGCGAAGGTCATTTTTCTCGCTGGATCTGTGATTCGGGGTGAAGGGACTGCGCATTCAGACCTGGATCTGGTCGTGGTTTACGAAAGCTACCTCATGCTTACCGAGATAGCTTCACCCACAAAGGATGGCCCATTGAGGTTTTTGTTCACGACCCGGAAACGCTCAATCATTTTTTCTCCGAAATGGAGCGCCCCTCGGGGATCCCAGCACTCCCCAGTATGATTGCTGAAGGACTGGAGATACCTGAGGCCAGTGAATTTTCTAAAAATGTAAAGGCATTAGCTCAATCGGTTTTGGATGCCGGCCCCCTTGAATGGACCGAAAAGGACCTTCAACGAGCGCGATACATGATTACGGATTATTGCGACGACATGAAGACTCCGCGAAGCCCGGAAGAGTTGACCGCCACCGCGACTCAACTATACAGCGCTTTGGCAGATTTTTATTTTCGTGCCCAAAAACTTTGGTCTGCAAAAGGAAAGAGTATTCCGAGGCGATTAGAAAACACCGATCCTGAATACGCCCAGAAATTTAGCGCCAGCTTCAAAAAGCTCTTTGAGCGATGCGACCCCAGCAGTGTATTCACTTTAGCTGAAGAAACCCTAAAGCCTTACGGCGGCTTTTTGTTTGAGAATGCACGCGCCGATGCACCTGTGGCATGGAGAAAACCGATTTCCTAAGCGAACGCGACACTTACAGTCATCTTAATCTTCGCACGTCTAAGTTGATCCTGTAGCGCATATTTAACCGCAAACTCGACTGGAAATCCACCCAACTTAGCGATTTTGACGGCAAGCGCAGGACTCACAATAACACGGCCCTTTTCAATGTCACAGATCATGGAGCGACTCACTTTTAGTCTTCGCGCCAACTCAGCTTGCGACATCTCAAGAAGCTCACGCACAGACGTCAAAAAACCACCAAACGTCGCGGGCCCTAACTTGTTTTCAAAAAACTCTTTAGCCTTTGTAGTCATGTTTATTTACCTCCAGTACACCAATAACGGTGACCTCTCCTTGCTCCGAAATATGATAAAAAACGCGATATCCCCTGCTCAGACGCGATGAACGCTGTCCCTTGCGCTGCCCAGAAAGCGGCTCGTCGTGATATCCTTTAATCGTCCGCATCGACTCAATTCCTTGATCTTCAATGAGCTCACTCCAGGTCCGAAGTGAGACTTGAATATGACTAGGCAACTTTAAGAACTGTTTCTGGGCAAACTTTTCCAGAATCACACGATATCGACGTTCCATCTTACCCAGTGTACAACAATCTACTGTACACGTCAAGGCTAACCCCAAAGCACGACTTTACTCCCGCTTTCCGCTATTCCGTATTGAGTCATCTTCTGAAAAGAGCCGATCTTAACCACTTGGCCTTTCACGCAAGCTCGAGGAACAACGATCCTTTATAGCAATCGCCATCCTTTTGCGGGCGGCAGGGACCATTACGCAGTATTTTTTGAAGATCCTGATCGCATCAAGGTGGAGCTCGTCGCGCAAAGAACTCCCGCTACGGAAGCACTTCGATCGATCCCTCGCTATAAGCTCTTGGTGTGTCACAAACACAAATCCTTTTTGCAGATTTGACAAGAGTAGAAAATGACCGCAACCCCGACTCAAAATCAACGAGATGGGGAGCTTGTGAACCTTTGATTTCAATTGCGATCTTTTGCCCCCGGGGGGTTTCGATAATCAAATCAACCTCCGCTCCTCGCTCCGTTCGGTAATAGGTGAACTCATAATCCTTCTCAAAATAGCGGGATAGGCGAAACGTCTCGTTAATCACCCAAGCCTCAAAGGCGTGGCCATATTCATTGGTTCCCGGAGCTAGGGACAAACTAAGTTTTTTTGTCAAAGCCCGCTGAACGCCGGTGTCAAACAGGTAGAATTTAGGGTGCTGTGCCAGCCGTTTTCGTTTCGAATGCCCAAAAGGGAAAATAAACTTTCCAATAAGTGTGTCTTCTAGAATCTGAAAATATTCTTTTACGGTTATCGACGTCGTGCCTGAAACAAGAAACGCAAAAACGTCCCGCTCGACCGCACAAGCGCTTCGGCTTCAAGCTCTTCTTTGAGATAAGTTTCAACATAACTCTTAAGATCGTGATTTGCAGAGTCCCGATCTTCTTCCAGATGCGTAAGAGGGAACAACCGAAGCGACCACGCTCTGCCCGCAAGTAAATTGGCTTTGGCGCGCTTTAGTTTGCGGGCACTCGATCCAGTGAGAATGAATACAGGGGGGGTGCGCGGACTCCAACATCAAATCAACTTCATTTAACAAATCCGGGAGTCGTTGAATTTCATCGACAAAAACAAAGGACAGGGTCGAAGCCTTGTTTTCGATCTCCTTGCGAAAAAGCGAAGGCTCAGCGAGGTAGCGCACATAGACATCGTTGCGCAACAAATCAAGCGACAAAACCCGGGCCGGATCAATGTCTTTAAGAAACTCTTTAATGAGCGTGCTTTTTCCACGCGGACGAGGTCCTAGCAAAAAGTAACTTCTCTTCTTTGGAAGCTTTAAGATTCGCGATAACAGCACTTTAATATTACGTCGTAAATTTAAGGTACATAATACAAATCACGTAAAAGACATAAACACCTGAAATAGCGATATAATCCGAAGCTCAAGCGACAAGCTTGAGCTTCGACTTCTTCTCTTTAAGATAATCATCCTTATGCAAGAAGCTCTCTGGGATCGCTCCGTCCATCGCATTTCGATAACCCTTCGGCAGCTCTGCGCCCAGCAACTCGCCAGGTTCAAGGTATTGAAAAATCTCGTTGTAGTTTTTGACGTCATAGGGACCTAC
This sequence comes from Oligoflexia bacterium, assembly GCA_903881565.1. Lineage (GTDB taxonomy): Bacteria > Bdellovibrionota > UBA1018 > UBA1018 > UBA1018 > CAIRTR01. The sequence continues at coordinate 20,206 of CAIRTR010000123.1, forward strand.
ACGCTTGAGAATCGTCCAAGGCCTTAGCTCTTTGGGCGCATGGAGTCCCATCGCCTCCATCATATGGCGCGCACTATCGAGCGTTTCATGGTGAAAATTCATGACCCGCTTACGCTTGTCGGTGACCACTAGTCCTGCAACCAAACCTGGATCCTGAGTCGCAACGCCCGTCGGGCATTGATTCGTATTGCACCGTAAAGCCTGAATGCAACCCAGGGCGAGCATCATTCCGCGTGCAGAATAAACGGCGTCCGCGCCCAAGGCGATCCGCTTGATCACCTCAAAACCCGTCGTGACTTTTCCTGCGTTAAAGAGACGAACTTTTTTTCGAAGTCCAAAACCCACCAGAGAGTTATGGACAAAGACCAGGGCATCAATTCCGGGGTAACCCATGTGATTGGAGAACTCCAGCGGTGCCGCGCCCGTGCCTCCCTCGCCACCATCCACCGAGATATAGTCCGGCAGAATCCCGGTCACGAGCATCGCTTTACAGATCGCTAAAAACTCGCGCTTCTTACCCACCGCAAATTTGAATCCCACCGGTTTGCCACCACTCAGAGTGCGAAGCTTCGCCACAAATTCCAACAAACCAATGGGCGTCGAAAACGACGAGTGTGCAGGTGGAGACAGAACATCCTGCCCCATGGGAACTCCGCGAATCTGCGAAATCTCACGCGTAACTTTTGGCGCGGGCAAAATCCCACCATGCGAAGGTTTGGCCCCCTGAGACAGTTTAAGTTCAATCATTTTGATCTGCGGTAGAACCGCCCGTTTTTGAAATTCCTCTTCAGAGAAGTTGCCCGTTTTATCGCGACAGCTAAAATACCCCGTTCCAATCTGCCAGATCAAATCACCGCCGTTTTCCAGGTGATAGGGACTCAGGCCGCCTTCGCCTGTGTTATGGGCAAAACCCCCATCCTTAGCCCCGCCATTCAAGGCCAGGATCGCGTTTTTACTAAGCGCTCCGTAACTCATCGCCGAAATATTGAGAATGCTCGCGTTGTATGGTTTTTCACAACCGGGTCCGCCGATTTTTACACGAAGCTTTGAAAAATCCATGTGAGTCGGCGCAAGCGAATGCCCCACCCACTCATAGCCCTCTTGATAGACATCCTTCTGAGTTCCAAACGGCAACGTATCGACTGCTTTTTTTGCGCGCTGATAAACGACCGAGCGCTGCTCGCGACTAAACGGCACGCCGTCCGAATTGGATTCGACAAAGTACTGATTGATTTCGGGTCGGATCGCCTCAAAGAGATAGCGTAACCGTCCGATGAGCGGAAAGTTTCTACGAATCGCTTTGGCGTCTTGAAAATAATCCTGAAACCCAAGCACTAGCAGTGGGCCCAAGACGGCAAACGCCCACAAGAATTGCGGGTTCACAAACGACAATCCTACGGTGCCTGCCACTAAGCCACACGAAGCCCACAAAAAGATCGCTCTCATTTTAAGCCCTCTTTAGAGCTTTTCGGCATCTAAGCCGGGGAGGTTGAGGGGAAAAGGCACCAAAAGGTATCCCCACCTTTTGGCTAAGTCATGCGTCAAAACGCTGACCCCTCTTGCATTCCCCGGAAACCCTCGCTATCTTCAAATCACATCACACACTCACTCAGGGGGAACTTGCTATGCTGTACTCGGACACATCGATTCATTGTGACGAACGGGGAATCACGGTTTCAGATTATTATCTGCCTGTCGGCGGCGATAAGAAGATCGCGTGGAAAGCCATCAAAGGTTTCAAAGAATATCCCCTCACCCTCTTTGGCGGCAAACTTCGCGTCTGGGGAATGAGCTTCAAACTCGCTTGGTTTAACTGCGATTTTAAACGCGCAAAAAGAACCAAGCTCTTCATCCTCGATACCGGCAGCCTCATCAAAGTGGCAGTCACTCCAGAGCGTCCCAAGGATTTTGCCGAAGTGTTGCGCGCGAAAATAAAAAAGTAGGCCGCGACGCCGCAACAAAGGCCTCAGTACCGTAGCTACCGCCCCGTTGAACCAAAACGGGCAAAAAGAGCAGCAACCCCTGCCCGATCATCATCCGTCAGATAAAAGTACATCGAATCCTTCATGACACTCGTGGGCTGCTCGGCTGAGCGGAAAGCGGGGTCGCACTGCTGTTCAATTTGCGCCGCATAGGTATCACAAAGGCCAAAAGAGTGGCCGAATTCGTGGATCAGAATTCGATAGGTGCTCCAGAAAAGTGCTGGAAGACGTAGCCCCTTTTCGAGCGCCAACTCTTTAACCGTTTTCGGCGCGGAGAATGAAATCGCATCCAAAAACGCTGAAAATGAATCCGCTGGCGCGCCCATTAAGTCAAAAATATCCGTGATCGCCACCGCAGGGTCAGAGGCTTTATAAATATATTCAGAGTCAATTTTGACAAGTGAATAAGCCTCGTCTCCGGCTACTTGCACCATCTGGTAGGCGCCAAAATCAGGATAAACAGACTCAGGGCCCAACACTATTTTAAGATTTTTGTCCGGCGAATCACACCCTACTTGTGCAAGGCTCACCTGTGGAAATCCCGCCTGCATGAGCGCCGATAACCAAACCCGTAACGCGGAGTCAACCTGGGGCAGTAAGGACTCCGAACGAAAGCGAGGGTTCGAAATTTCTACGCAATACTTTACGGATTGAGTCTTTAAAACGGGGAAAATCAGCGCGGCCTTTGACCATACCGGATGGTTCAAATCATTGTGCAAGCCCCAGCCAAAGGCTAAATTAGCCGAAAAAACTGCAGGAAAAAGCAAAATGGCCAATCGAAATTTCATTCCGGCTCCCCCGCGTTTTTTCCGCCAAAAAATTACCGGCCTCAGATTTATCCTGCCGCAGTGCAGCTCGCAAGACCAATTCTTGTCAAGAAAAACAAAGGTCTGTTATACTTTTGTTATGGACCGACTACGCAAGATCGAACTCATTCAACGCTCTCTGGGCATTCGTCATAAACTCAAGGTTCATGAGAGCCTAAAATCTCCTGATACGCACGAGGATCTCTCCATCCTGCTTTTGGGAAAATGGGAACTTGAAGACGAGCTTCACGCCATCGAAGAACTTCTGGCGGAAATCCGGTCACAGAATCGGGCCGTGAAAAAAAGTGCAATCTTGAAAGAAGACGGACCCGTCAAAGGCGCGGGCACCGCCACGGGCACTAAGAAGAAAGCGCGTTCTTAATCCAACTCTTAGGCACTTTCGCCTTGGGAACACTCCTACTTCCAGGATACTCGGGCTCGAACCACATCCTCACGTCCTCATTCAATCCCGCTCCTTGCATAAAATTATAGAGGGCGCGGTTCAAACCCATTCCTAATCGGTCATGCTCGGCTCCCGTTAAACCCTTGAGGTCGACGAACGCGAGATCATTTTGGGCAAAAAGGCCGGGGGTCGGATCCCCAAGTGAAATTCCAAACGCCTTCGCATTCTGTCCAATGGGACTATGCGCAGTTACGGAAAAACGATGCCAAAACGCAGACTGAATGCATCCTGCCGCAAAAAGTTGGCGAACACGCTCCAGGGCATCGACCGTTTCAGCCATGGTCTCTCCAGGCACTCCATACATGAGATAGGCATGAACCATGATTCCGGATGCCGAAAACGCGTGCGTGACTCGAGCCACCTGATCCACGCTCACTCCCTTATTGATCACCTTCAACAAGCGATCACTGGCGACCTCGAGGCCCCCAGTGACTGCAATACATCCGGAGCGCGCCAATAACTCTGTGAGAGCCGGGGTAAATGTTTTTTCAAACCGAATATTGCCCCACCAGCTCACCTGTACGCGGCGTGCGATTAATCGCTCGGCCAAAGCTTTGAGATGAACAGGGGGCGCGGCCTCATCCACAAAATGGAACCCACTCTGCCCGGTTTCAGCAATTAGCTGCACCATTTGATCTACTAGATGATCGCCATTTTTGGCGGGCACCTGAGCATCGTAGCGAGAGATATAAGGCAAAGTGACGTCACAAAAATTACACTTTTTCCAATAACAGCCATGTGCCACCATGAGCTTGTTCCACCGACCATCAGACCAAAGCCGGTGCATGGGGTTTTGAGTTTCACACATGGAAAAGTACCTTTTCAGCGGCAGACCTTCATAGCGAGGGGTTCCGCAATCCTGATGCGGAATATCATGAAGTGCGGAATTAGATTTAAATACGACCCGCCCTTCCTCGCGCACAAATGTGCGTAAAAGACAGGAGTCACGAGAACTCGACTCCGGCTGATTCAAATACTCCAATACCCCCAGTAACGGCCGCTCGCCATCATCGAGGGTCACAAAATCCACGAAATCAAAAACACGGGGATCTGTAAGAGATCTCAACTCCGTATTAACGTAACCGCCGCCCATGACGACCGGAAGGGACCGCGACTTCGCTTCCCGCGCAATCCAAAACGCGCCATAGACATTGCCCGGAAAAGGAACGCTGATACCCACACAATCTGGCGTGAACTGATCCAACGCCTCACGAGTCACCTCCGTCATCATTTGCTCAATCAGGTTAGGCGCATCAGCACCCCGGGTAAGTGCTCCAATAAGAGGCTCAAAAGAAGCCTGACTTGCCGCAAGCTTCTCACCATACCGAGAAAAACCGAAACGCGCATCCACCCCTTCGCGAATCACGTCGACAATATCATCGATGAAAAGACTCGCTAGGAATTTTGCATGATCTTGCTGATCGTGTTCTTGATCCACTTGCGCAAAACGAGGCCCCTCAGGAAAATACCGCCTCCCCACAATTCGAAAGGCCAAAGTGGGATCTTGCCCCTGAAGAAACGCGATCGCTGATTCGATACAGTCTTGATATGATGAAAAATTCTCGAGAAAAAAACCCATCGAGGGAGACTTTCGCGAAGGGCGGTTCACGACTTCTTTTACCCGTTCAAGTCCCTCTCGCGAGAAGAGCCTAAGCGCAAGCTCCAGAGATAAATCAGCTTGACTCACTTCTAAATCCGAAACGAGTGGATGATCGCCCCGTTTGAGTTTTCTCAAAAATCCGGCCAAAAAGGCTGTCGAGGGATAGGCCGTATTGAGCTGCGTGAGCGGAGGAATAATCAGCAGGAGGCGTTTCACGAAAACTCCTCCTATTTCTGCAGACTCTTGATCTGACCTTTCAGCTTATCAATCCTTGCGTTAAGAATGTCCTTGGCGCGGCTGTAATCTTGACTGCCTGAAAAGGCCAAACGATAGTTCACGCCCTGATAATCGAGCAGCACGTCGCCACCCTTGAGCGAGATTCCGCCACTGAGCTGGTGCTTATCCACGATATCGAAGATACTGATAATCCCATTGACCACTTCAAAAATCACACTGCTCGAACTCCCGATCAAGCCGCGCGCAAGCGAGTGCCAGAATCTCGCCCTGCGGATCTTCTTAACCTTCTTGAGAGCCTCTTTGTTCATTTCAAGCTTCTGTTTCAGCACCGGCAAATCGTCTTTAGTAAGAGCGTCATCGTGATCAAACTCAAGTTCCGACATCGAGGCGAGAAAAGTATAAGCGTCCTTCAACTCAATAGCTTCGGATGGATCCAGTTTTCGAGAAACGCTAATGTCGATTTTTCGCCCAATTCGGTAGTCCATATAAGCGGTACTCTCGCGCTGAATACGATGCCCCGTGATCTGAACCTTTTCATCCGTCGCCGCGACGGTTAAGAAGTTAACGAGCTTATTGATTCCCAGGAAGTAGTGCTCAAGCAGTTCCTTGACCTCAGGCTCCTTGGACTCCAAGACGTCTTGTGGAATCTCAATCGTACCCGAAAGAAGTTTGGGTTCGCCTATTGGGCTTCCGATCAGCTCGGGAGTGTACTTTTGTTGAGCCGTTTGACTCCACAAATCCACCGTGTGCAAAATCAGATCGAAGGTCTTGCCAGACTTCGTCGTAATCCGAAGCGTGGACGGGGTATTGTAATAATAGAAGCCCAGCAAATCAGCTTTCACATCCTTACTCATAAAGACCGACATTTTTCCGGAGTAGTCCTTATCCATCGGGCGTCCCTGCGTCCTCTCTGCTGCCTTAACTTTCACACTTGCAGCATCAGAAAACACCTCGCCCGTTTCTTGAAAACTCCAGACATCTGCAAAAATAGGTTTGAAGTAGTATCCGTACTTACCCGTCGAGTCACGGCCCTGGACTCGCAATTCGCGGCCTGCGTTTCCCTCTCCGGTCATGCGAATCGTGATTTTTCCAGTGATCGCGGCGTCTCCCTCCAGCACAATCGCTGGATGCTCACGCCAATCCGGAACGGGAAGCGAGCGAATTGCCTCAAACAGAGTCTGAACCTTATCTGTGCGATGCGTGTGCTCGTAGGTATAGCGCAAACCCGGAGGAGAGCCATTCATCTCATAATCCATCATGCGGGTGTACATCTTGCCACTTTCATCCGCGACGAAGATCGTGGAGCCTGAGGCACTCATGCCCTTGATTACAAATTTTCCACGCTCAGGAGAGGCAAAGGCTTTGCCCCAAGATGGGGGGAGGCCTGTGTCCCAATATCGAATGCGTTGTCCATCAGGGTCCACGACATAGGAGGTCGCGGTCAAGCCGAACTCTACTTTGTTCCCGTCAATGTCTTCATAATAGCTGTCAATATCGTGCATTGGGGTGAGGCGTTTATAAGGAGCGTAAACCACGCTCAGACTAAAGCTCCAACCACTGTTCTTGGGCATGATCAAATCAGAGGCTGTCGGTGCTCCAAGTACATCTTGCCATACCGTGTGCTTATCAATGGTGGGTTGCCAACAATACATGCGACCCGTGCTCGATACCGCCATGATGAACAAGCCTTCAGACGAAAACGATACCACGCGATCATCTTTGCCAAAGGACTTAGCTTTATCGCCAAAAGGGACACCGGTTCCATCAAAGAGTTTCCACTCGCCGTTGACTCCGCTCGTTTGTTTATTGGGTTTTACCCAGATCTTGCCATCTCTAAGAACATAATAATTTTCAAAACCAAAATCCTGCGAACCATCTCTAAAGTAGACGTGCTCCGGGAACTCATCGAGTCCCTGGGTTACCATAGCTTGAATACAGCTCTTTAAACCTGTTTCTTTGTTAATCGTGGGCACTTCATTAGCAAGGCAATTGGGGATCGATCCCGCCTGGCCCCATTGCGTGAAGCCTCCAAATACGGCGAGGCCCAGAGCGGCGCTTGTAAAAATCCACTTTTTTGCTGAAACCATAAAGGACTCCCTTTCAAAACTAAACGGATAGCAAAGCAAGAGAGATGCCGAAGGCTGGAGCGCGATCCGCCGAATCCGGGGCAAAGATAGTGAACGGGAAAATCGCGTTAATCCAGCGGGTTATCCCGGGATTTAGGCCTGTTTAACAAGGGCAGAAAAGGATGGCGGCAACAGATTTCCGAAAAAAACTGACCAAACACACATGGACTGTAAAGGGACTAGGCATATTCACTGAAATCCTCATACATACACTGAACGCATATTAAATACAGTTATATGTATTGTCGAAAAAGCTTAGAACGGCTTAAAAGCCCTTTTATGAAAAAATATATCTTCTTGGCACTCGTCGCTTTCACAACCGTTTTCCATACCGCCGCCATGGCCGTAGAACAGCCCGGCACTCCCCTGCGACTCAATCACGCCCTCACGCTTTCGCAATTCGAAGGCCGGAGTTTTTTAGAAGCCATGACTGCAACCGGAGGAATCAAAGAAAACCTCGACGCTGACCTTCAGGACTCATTTGCCGTCGCGGATAAAGCGACGCTGCACCAAGCTTCAAAAAACTTCGCTCCCAAAGTTTACAACAAGATAGTGAGGCTTTTCAAAAACGGCGAATCAGGATTGGACTCTCTGCTCGATGCCATCGCCGGAAAACACGCAACCCCCGCTTCAATTTCCGGAGTCATCGGCAATGAACTTGAGCGCCAGAATCTATTGAGTGATACGAGCAAGATCGGTCTGGCCTCAGTCACGATCGCCCCCCTGCTCTCCTTGGTCAGCGGCGGCGGCACGTCGGTGCAACTGGACGCCAACAACATTACTTACAGCATTGGTTACAAAAAGGGCGGCGCCGAATCCGCCGACATCGAAAAAGACGTCAAATCCGGGCGAAGCTTCGGCTCCTCGTGGAACCACAAATCACTGGACCCATCCGATGTGGATTACTTGAAAGAGCTTCAAGCCTATCTCAGTCACTCAACCGATACTGCTCTTTTTTACAAAACTCTTTTTGAAATGATCACCGAGTGCTCCGCCCGCAACCTACATGCCCTCTCCCAGGAGGGGCAAACAGTCGCTACCGACTTCATGGCCATTTATACGGCGGAACTTGATCGCTATATTATGACGGGCTTTAAAAAACACCCTTGGCAAAACGATTTAGCCGAAACAACCCTGCTTGCCGCTTACAGCGCTCGTGCCGGCATGATTCAACTTAATGGTGAGTTCAGAAACGGCGATCTCCAAGAATTCTTTGGCGTGAGCCAAACCAGCACCGGAAGCGGCATCGGGATCACCCGCTCCGACCGTACCGCGCTTCAGGCCAAAATCAGCAAAGCGGAGCGAAACCTCCACCCGGCGCTCATTGAAAGCATTGAGCGCGTGATTGGCGCTGCCCCCAAGGGCGATCTTTTTCATGGACTCATGATCTTCTTAAACGAGCCAAAAAATCAGGGAAAAATCCGTGCAAATGCTAAGGTGCTCACAGACGCCGTTGCCGATCTCTTATCAGTCATTGGCCCGGATTCTGAAGCGATTACGAGTTCAATCCTTCTTCGGTGAGGACTTTCGCGGGAGCCGACGTTTCACCTGCTCAGTGAGGCGTTTGAAGTTCTCCTGAGAGACCACTTTGCGTCCAGATTTATTTTCAAGCTTTCGCCTTGCTCCTCCCGCGATCTTGCCATCTTGAACCGAGGCATTTCTGTTCTGGCGAAATCCCTGGGCATCGCGGTTCTTGGCAATCTCAGCAGTTGAAGCTTCGCCGAGCATCGTAAAAATCAGCTCGAGGTCGTTCCGAAGGTGGCGTTACTGATCTCGGCGGTAAGAATAGAATACTCTGTCTGCTCTTTAACTCCCGGTTTTTTCCATTCGCTTGTGAGCTCATCACGAACGGCAATGCCGCGCACACGCTTTTCGATCCACTCGTCGCCATAACCCTTAGTCTTGTAAAGCTCGCGCATTCGCTTCTGGCAAGTTCAGGGTTTTCGATTTCATCAAGACGTTCTTGCCCGACCTTTGCTAACCAGAGTTTGAATGGCTCCGCTTTGGGTGACGGGATAGACTGAATTATCCGCAAAAGTCCTTCTGCAGTGGCGCAGTCGGTCTCTCGAAATTTTCCGTCTGGAGCTTCCATTTTCTCGGGTAGGAGGGGCGGCCTTAATTGGCGCCCCGTCCTCCCACGGAACCGTGCTTACGGGTCACGTACACGGCTCTTCATGTGAAATGAATTCGGATATCGGGCTTGAACCAATGAGGAAGCCTGCGATCAGTCACAAT
>CAIRTR010000124.1 GCA_903881565.1 Oligoflexia bacterium
AGAAGGTCTTCGATCTTGCTCAGAAAGGCTGTCTTGAACTTGTTCGCCGGGGACACTACCTGAACCTCAAAGCCCATGACTTCAAACTAAGCGCTCCGGAAGGCATCGCCAACGCAATCTATTTCCCTTCGTACGTTTCTTCGGAGTGGGCACTTCAGCATTATGGGTTGCTCACGGATCGAGTCTATACCGTAACATCGGTCACCCCTTTAAAATCGGTGTCTTTCAAAACCAGCATTGGTGTTTTCGAATTCAAGCATCTTCATAAGCATCGTTATGCTTTTGGATATGAGTTTGATTCGCGGGGCGGCTTCTTGATCGCCCGTCCGGAGAAGGCATTGCTCGATTATCTCAAAATTCGCGATCATGACATGAGTTGGCGAACTTGTGAGGAAATGGATGCGTATTTGGAGGAAAATGTGAGACTCCGCCTTTCAGACTTTTTCGCTCAAATCACGGCGGATAACCTTTGTGAGATTCTGCCTCAGTATCACCGGAACTCCAATGAAGCGCGGATCATCAAATGGTGGCTTGCGAAAAAGAAAAATAGTCATGGCTAGTCCAATTGAGTCTTCGCTGTCTTGAGGTGGAAATGGCAAGAAGTAGGAAAATGGGCAAAGTATGATAGGCTGACTCGCGAGAGGGCACAGACTTTTATGCAAGAAATAGCTTGCCAAATCTCACATAAAACGCCATAAACAGGCCTCAATTCACTAATAAAGTGCGCACTTTACAATACACTGTTTCTCTACCTTTACTCCTACCGCGCACTTTCATGATTACAATTCAACCGTGCTTGTCATGAAAGGATCTTACTATGTCCCCAGACGTTAACTTGTCCCAGCAAATCCACCAGCGCGCTTTGGAAATCAGTTCACGCTACAAAAAGGCTGAAGCCGAACTCCTAGAGATTTTGGATCAGGTTGATCGTCATCGTGTTTACCTCAAGCACGGCCACTCGAGCCTTTTTCTCTATGTCGTGCGTGAGCTGGGACTCTCTGAGGGTGTCGCCTACAACCTCATCACGGTTTCCCGTAAGGCGCGTGAGGTGCCGGAACTCGGCGCCCTAATTGGCCAGGGCACGATCACGCTATCGAATGCCCGAAAAATTGCGCCTGTGCTGACGGCTCAAAATAAAGTGGAGTGGCTGGAAAAAGCGGCAACGCTATCCCATCGCGCTCTTGAGAAGGAGATCATAAAGGTAAGACCGCAAGACGCCACGCAAGAAGGCGTCAGTTATGTTACAGAAAAGCGTGTGAAAATGGTGGTGGGTCTTTCCGAGCAGGACATGCTGGCTTTGAGGCGCGTGCAAGATCTTTTGTGTCAGGCGAGGGGGCGTTCCGTGACACTTGAAGAAGTGATTGCCCACCTGACCGGGGAGTATCTCAAACGTCATGATCCCGTGAAACGTGCAAAACGGCAGATTATAAAAAAGGGGAGACAGGGAAAACCTGTAGCGCTACAGGCGACAAAGCTCAAGAGTGCGCACCAACGTCCCAGTCGTGTCCCGATTCCAGCGAATCTCAATCATCAAGTGCGGCTGCGCGACCATGGGAAATGCACTTACACTCATGAAAACGGGCGGAAATGCAATCAAACCCGATGGCTGGAAGTTCACCACAAAGTCCCGGTAAGCAAGGGTGGAGAAAATACTTTAGAAAACCTTGCGACCCTGTGCTCGGCTCATCACGGCTGGATTCATGAGGGGGGCCTCAAAACATCGAAACAAAAAGCTTCATGATCACGCCTGCGAGCAGGGCAAACCCAAGCCCGATGATCCCCAAGAACAGGACTTTAGGAAAAAGCCCAACCACCGTCGCCCGCCCCCAACCGATGCGGTAAACTTCTTTGGCGCCGATGATGGTGAAAATCCCAGTTAAAAACGGAGCAACAAGGCCTCCAAAAAAGGGCAGACCTGCAAAAATAGCGGGACTCATGCCAAAGCAAACGATCTGAAGCGCGGATTCGAAAGAGATTTCCGACGGAGCCCCATTTTTCCCCGGTGAGACAAGAATGCGGGCGCCTAGATACACGAAACAGGTTGTAAAAAGCAGGGAAGCTGCGGTCAAAAAGGGATCAACGATGACTTGGCCGGTTCCCCAGAACCAGTGAACCATTTGATCGCGAAAGACACTGAATTGTGCCGCTTTGCCAGGATTGTCAATTTCGATCACGTCTTCCGCAATTTTTGAAAAACGATGAAAAATGCTACCGAGGCTCCCACCGACGAGCTGATGCCATAAGTATTCTAATGAGGTTCCAATCCAGTGGGTGATCAGCGCAAACACCAACGGCCCTGAAAATCCCCGCAGGGGACCACGCGCATGCTTTGATGGCAGCGCCCGAAAAAAAACAGCGGGATGGATGCAGATGCTCCAAAGCTGTGTGAAGTAACCGCGCACAATCGCAAGCGGGCGATCGATAAGGCCCGGGGGTTTAGGGAGTGTGGCGGCGCAGTTCGGACAGCTCTGTGTTTCAGAGAGATTGCTGGAGTCCGAAAACTTCAGGCCGCACTGAGGGCACTCAAGCATCTATTTTCCTGCCTTAGGGCCAGGACTTGGCGCGGCTACTGGTTTTTGAAAAAAACTGCCGATCCAAGGGATGTCAGCTTGTATCGCAGGATCAATAAGGAAAGCCTCTGCACGCTTGGAAAGAAGGTCACGAGCAAAGAGCTTGGTGTCCTTTTTCCAGAAGAGAACCTGTCTTTTGATTCCACCCTTTTCGTCACCTAAAGTAAACTTCACGCCCTCAGCTTCACCCGTTGGAATCGCAGACCCCGAGAGAAACTCCTTAATTCGGTTTCCGGACATTTTATCCAAGAAGGATTGAACCTTAGTTTCAACTGATTCACTCTTGTCAGACTCGTGAATCCATTTGCTGTCTTTGCTCACCAAAACCAAAGGTTTGTCACCTATTGGAGATCCGGAGAACTCGAGGCGCTTTGCGCTGAAGCGATCCATGGTTGTAATGAGTTTTGTGAGGCGAAGATCTTTAACGTCTTTGTCCACACGATCTTTGGCCGAAACATCAAGCTCAAACAGCGGGTCTAAGTTAGACACGGTTGCGTACAGCTTTCCGCCTTTTGGAGAAACGCCCTTCGGGGCCGCTTTAGGTCCCGGCTGTCGGTAAAAAGTGAGCTGAATGGGAGTCGGAGCTTCTTTGGCGGTGCCCTGGGTTTTTTGAATCATCATACTCACAACGGGCTTGAACCCTTTGAGTGCGGCTTTGGCTTTTGCATCGCTCTTGTTGTCTGAGACAAACTCTTTGGCAGAAAGATAAGCGACAGCACCTAACATGCTGTCAATGTTTTCAATGTCACCTACGACTTCGTCCACCGACTTTTTAGGGCCTTGCACTTTAAGCGTCCATTGCCCGTCTTTTCGTTCAGCCGAAAGTTTGGTCTTCGTGCCTTCAAGTTGAAAAGAAGCGACTTCGCTGGCCGTTAACGTCATGATCTTCTTGTCGCGCCAGTAGGTGAGGTCCTTTTCAAAATTGCTTTTGAAATAGCTCGGAAGAAGATGGATCTGGTTTTCATTGATCTTGCCTGTCGGCTTTTGTCCGACTGGGACTTCTTCAAGTGCCGAAAAGATCCCTTCACCGATGGGATGAGTGACCCCAAGATAAAGCACTTTGGTGCTTTTGTCGGTCTCGATCGTGATTTTTCGCATGCTCGCGGCATTTCGTGTGGCAGGATCCAGACCATATTCTTTCAGAAGCGCGGCTCTCTTTTCAGGCGTCTCATCTTTAAGGTCAATCGTTTCGGTTACGCTTGCATTGTTAAGAGTTGAAAGCAGGCTGTTGGAGTTCGAATCATCAGCCTTAAGTTTTAGGGGTTCCAAAAGCTCCCACTTAGAATTATCCCCGGGCTTGCAAAGCTTCGTATCAAAATCCAGACAGTGGATTTGAAAAGTTTTTGCCCCATCTCCACCGCTTGCGATCCTAACCGATCGAACGGGCGAATCTTTGAGTGTGAACAGCTTTTTGCTTTGCGCTTCTTTTTCTTCGGTTTGAGGCTTGTGCTTGTACTCCAGCCAATAAGCCGCAGAACCTAAAGCAAAGAGGGCAACTGCCAGTCCAAGTTGTTTACTCCAATTAAGTTGACCCATGGATTACATCCTCCGACGCCAAGCCCAGATCGCGATCCCCGCTGCTGACACGAGAAGCGGGATGATAATAACGGTGAGCAGGAAAATGACGGTCCCTTGTTTTTGAGACAATTCAACTTTTCCGGCTTCATCTTCTTTGGCGCGAATGGAGATGAGGCTTTCATCTTCCATGACCCATGAAACAGAATTTAAGAGCAGATCCAAGTTTCCGCCAAAACGAGAGTAGTTATTGGTAGCGAACTGCGAAGTTCCAAAAACCACGAGCCGCGTGTTTCTTGACGCTTTTGAGTCTTTGAGCTTTCCATCGGCAACGATGGCGGCGGTGAGGGGTCCACCTTTGTCTTTGGCGGGATTAAACTGCACTTGTCCAGAAGAGATGGATTTCATGTCCGTGACGGCCCAGCTTTTAGGAGTTGTTTGGGCGAGCCATTGTATCTTGAGGCTTGCAGGCGCATTGGGGAGAATCTCCAATGGGCGCAAGAAAGGAAAATAGCAGTTCCCCTGAAAGTCTTTGGTAATCGCTTGGTCTTTTGCAAACGCAGCCAAGATGGGGACTGACGCGTCGACGCCCAGCATGCGCGAAAGGGGATCCACGATCAGACCCTTTTGAGCTTTGATGTTCCATTTTTCCAAGATCGCATGAAGCTCGGGCGCAAACTCTTCGCCCGAAGTATTGATGTCCAATGCGATCACCGCACGGCCACCGTTTTCAAGGTAATCAGAAATCAGTTTTACTTCAGCAGGGAAAAAGGCCTTGTTAGGTCCTAAAATCGCTAAAGCTCCGCATTCGGCAGGGATGGCGGTTTCTTGCGCTAAGTTGAGCTCTTTAAATTCATAAGCTTGATTCACGAGCGCTTTACGTGCGGAGTCGTAGCCGTCGGGTTGGGTAGATGAAAAGGAGCGCTCGCCGTGACCAGCGATGGTACAAAGAATGGGCGGTTTTTCTTTCAGCACTTTGAGAAGCGCATTGGTGATCTTCTCTTCAGTCGGATCTTCGACGCGGGTCTCGCGTGCGCCAACGACGAGGTTGAGGGTGCCGTATTTTTTAATTCCCAGTTGCTTGGCCCTGAGCGGTTCACGATCGGGATCGGTGAACTCGACTTCAAATTTGGGGTTGAGCGCTTTGAGATTCTCCAGCAAAGGGCGGACTTGCTCTTTTTGTCCGATCTTCGAGAAGAGGGTCGCTTTGACGGGCTTTTGGAGACCCTTGATGACCTTCACCGTTTGATCAGATAAAGTGTGAACTTTGTTCTTCGTCAGATCCAGTTTTTGCGGATAGCGTGAGCCCAAGAAGTTTAGAACGCCTACGAGTGCCAAGACGAGGAGGACGGTGATTCCGGCATTCAGACCATAAGCGGCAGTACGGCCGCGCAAAGCCTGGCGATTGAAGTGAATGAGGCCACCTAACGAAGCAACGAGCAGCACAGAGACAATCGCCGTGAGCCAGAGAAGCTCTGGGTAGACGGCGCGGGCAAATAAGAGGCCCAAAGCCCAAATGCCGGTAGAGACCCAAAGAAGCGCAGTTTTTTTCGTAGTATTTTGCATATTAGTTTTCACATTGTTTTCCATGTCTAATTACCTCCAACGAAAGGAGTCTAAAACTCGGTGAGTTAAAAACAAACCGATGCCCATGAACGATAAGTAGTAAAGGATGTCTGAAGTGTTCAGAATTCCCTGGGAGAAGTTATTGTAGTGCCCGATCAGTGAGAGGTACTGAAGAATATCGCTCCAGACCGGCCCGGCAGATTGAGTGGCCCAGCTGATGAGCCAGAAAAACAAGCCTGCCGCAAAAGTCAGTGCGCCTGCGACGATTTGGTTTTCGGTGACCGCTGAAAACAGCACTCCGGTGGAAAGGTAGCAACCCGAGAGCAGAAGCGTGCCGATGTAGCTGGTGAGGATCGGGCCCAAGTCTGGGTTGCCGGTCGCAAAAAGAACGATGGGGTAAGTCAGCGTCATGGCGAGCATCACGCAGACGAGTAAGTAGGCCGAAAAGAATTTACCTAAGATGATCTCAGCCAGAGTCACGGGAGAGGTCATCAGCAGTTCCAAGGTGTGGAGTTTTTTTTCTTCGGCAAAAAGTCGCATCGTAATAAAAGGAACCATAAACAAGAAGATGACGTTCATGTTGCCATAGAGAGGGCGAATGATCCCTTCGGAAATGCTCATCCCTTTACCCTGACCAAATTGTTGATATTGGAGGTTCTGTAAATTGAAGTGAGAGAGGTTGAAGAAGAACATCCAACCCATGATGCCGAGAAAACCCGCAATCACGATATAAGCGATGGGGGAGGTGAAGTAAGTTTTAAAATCTTTGCGGGCAATGATCCAGATATTTTTCATGACGTTTGCTCCTCTGTGGTGAGTTGCAGGAAGACCTCTTCGAGGCTGATTTTTTCCATGCTGAATTCTAAAACGCCCATGCCTTCTTTGACAGCCGTTTCCACGACCTTATCGCGGATATCATTGGTACCTGAGGCGCCGCTCGCCGCGAGTTCTACGGTGAGCTTGGATCCAGCTTGGGAGACGGTTTTGATCCCGCTTAGGCTTCGAAGGGCGGCAAGCCCTTTGTCGGCAGGGTTTTTCACAAGCATCGTGTAGAACGTCCCTTTGTGCAGACGTCCCACCAGATGTTCCAGCGAATCTTCCGCGACGATCTTGCCTTGATTAATGACGATGATGCGCTGACAGGTGGCAGTCACTTCAGGTAGAATGTGCGAACTTAGAATCACAGTATGATCGCCGGCTAGGCTTTTGATAAGCTCACGGATTTCGATAATTTGCTTAGGATCAAGTCCGACAGTGGGTTCATCCAAGATCAAAACTTTGGGATTGTGAATGAGTGCTTGGGCCAGGCCCACGCGCTGACGAAATCCTTTAGACAGATTGCCGATGAGGCGTTTGCGAACGTCGCCCAATCCTGTTTTTTCAAGCGACTGGTCGACGGCTTTCGCAAGACCTGCGCT
>CAIRTR010000125.1 GCA_903881565.1 Oligoflexia bacterium
CTTCCAAGGTGTGCCGATAGAACCATGCAACGGATTTTCGGCGTGCCTTTGGACGTGGATAATTTTGACGCAATTTCGTTTATGGCTTATCGGAGTGAGTTTGAAAAAATCGTCGGCAGAATCAATTCCAGGCTCGTCTACGACTATGGACGGCGGGCAAAGGCTGCGTTTGGTGACAAAGCCGGCCTGGATCTCGGAGTGGTCGGCAATCTGACGTTTCCCCATCCTCTCGTTGGGTATCAAGAACCCTCACGCCTGAAAGAGGATTTAGCGGCCACAAAGGCTGCCGGAATCAATGCGGTTCAAGTTTACTCGCTCGATGGAATGGTTTCATCTGAAAACACCGGTCACGCCACCATTACAGATTGGGTTGCTGAGGTTGCGCCTCACAAGCCAGGACCTTCAATCAAGTTCGCCTTTTTAGATGAAATTCTTCACTTGGCGGCGGTATCGATGCGCTCAAATCTGAAGCCGCGCTCCCCGAACTGCGACTGAGTTCTTTTGCAGATGCCGCTACGAAGATCCCTACTTGGGGAGTTGTGCCGTCGGCGAGATGGGCTTTTACAGCCTCTGTCCGTTCGAAATTCAAGCGCCCGGAGCTGTCGAGCGAAACTTCAATGAAGACGGTAATTTTGTCTTCGAATTCGGTTAGAACTTGTTTCACTTTTTGAAGGACGAGTTCTCCTTCTGAATTAATCGTGCTCTTGTTCGGCTCAAATAACTTTTTGAGGTGTATCCCAAAGCGCTCTCCATCCGGAACCACACTCGCCTCCTCGGCCGTAAAATGAGACTGCAAGGTCTTCTCAATTTCGCCGCGAAGGGCTGTTTCTTCTGGGTTAGGAGCTTGAATGAGTTTGCTTTGTTGCGTAACCCGCAAAAGAAGTTCGGTCTCTCGGGCCGCACGTTCGGAAAGCGGTAAGACCCGCTCAGAATCCGCGGCATTTAATTGGATTTGCCGATCCAGGGAAACAAGTGTGGCTTTTGATTGTTGTAATGTTTTTGGCGCAAATTGGGCAGCTCCCATGTTCAGGGCCTCCCTGAGATTCTTTTGGGGATCTCGCAAATAGCTCATTCGCGCTGCAGAATTTTCGAGTTTTCTGTATACTTCGATGACGCCCGCATTCTCTTTTTCAGATACGGAGGAGTCGCCTTCTTCGATGAGTTGAGCCATGGCAAGGAGCTTTACATCCACCTTCTCTAGAGTACTTGGAAAATACTTTCCCGCATTAACGGAGACCGCATCGGCGCGAGCGTCGCGTGCGTCTTTCAATAAGGTGCGGGCAACCTCGGCCCGCTTTTCGGCATGAGTCAAGAAGGCCTGGCCTTCGGCAAGTTTCTCTGCAAGATCGTCCTTTGATTCC
Source organism: Oligoflexia bacterium (assembly GCA_903881565.1). GTDB lineage: Bacteria > Bdellovibrionota > UBA1018 > UBA1018 > UBA1018 > CAIRTR01. The sequence continues at coordinate 1,362 of CAIRTR010000125.1, forward strand.
CTTGGTGATTCTCCAGGTGATTCTCGAGCAGCCAACTCCTGCGCTTCTGCTAGGGCTTGCTCCGCTTTGTTGTAGGAGACCGCCGATAGATAGTCGACGTCATTCTCTTCTGCCTCACTTAAGCGGTATTCAAGTTTCTGAAGTTCCTCTTGCAGATTAATCCCCGGGGGAAGGGGCGTGACGGGGATGCTCATCGTCGTACACCCGCCCGTTAGTACTAGAAGTAGAATAAGTGCGAAGCGAAGAGCCTGCATAGTCGTCTCCTGAGTTTAAGCAATCGATTCCTCCCAGACGGCTGCAAACCACACACCACTTCGATTTTTTTGTTGCCCCCCGTTGGCGAAGCGCAACTTTGTGGGCTTCAGATCGTATTACCTAGGAGAAAAACCACTTTTGAAGGAGTTGAGCGGCGATGATAAAATATTCACTTATTGCGATTACCACCGTTATCTTGGCGTTTTTACTTTCTGGCTGTAATAGTTCATTGGGACTCGCAATCACGGTCGCTCCTGTTGCGCAATCCGCATCGCCGCCACAAAGTTTGGAGCCGACCAAGCCTCCGGTTTCAGTTCCAGTGCCTTTGGTCACACCAGTGGCGAGTCCAGTACCAGACGTTCTTCCAAGTGTAGAGCTAGTCCCTGTGCTCAGTCCTGTACCGAGCCCATCGCCTCTGCCGGTAATTGTAAATCCAAGAACCTATCAAACGGACGTCTTGTTATTTAGCGGCAGCGGCACCTGGAGCGCTGAAGTTGCATCAATCGAAAGTATTCTCACGAGTCACGGCGCGACTTATCAAGCGGTCAGCTCGTCCCAGCTAAATGCAATGTCTGCAACTGATATTGCGAAATTCGGTCTGATCATTATACCTGGGGGGGCGGGTGGGACAGAAGGTCAGAGCCTGACTCTACAAACTCATGCAAATATCCGCACCGCGGTTCAGGTAAATGGAGTGAGCTATTTGGGATTTTGCGCGGGCGCTTTTTTGGCCGTAGCTCCGGCGTCAGAAGTGGCAACCGATACGTCATATATTGGCGTCGTTGATGGTCCCATTCTCGACTACTATTATCTTGAAAATCAGGGAACCGATATCGCGATGACTCTTCAATCATTTGCGGATGGCAGCACGCAAGACATACTTTGGTACGGCGGGCCCGTAACTCCCAACGTCCCTGGCGGTGTCATCGCAAAGTATCCTGACGGCAATCCCGCTATCACCGAAGTATGGTCAGGAAATGGATTTGTGATTATTTCGGGGGGACATCCCTCGGCCACGCAAGCGATGTTAAGCGGCGTGGGTATGGTGTCCACGGATGGACTCCATTTTGACTTAACGTGGAGACTCATTGAAGGAGCTCTAAATCAGGCGCCGCTTGCGGCTTTTTAGAGATTTGTGACATACTCGCCCTATCATGTCACAAAAGGGTAAATTGAAAAATGGAATCATTGCGGTAGCGGGGCTTGCCCTGATCGTCGGAGTAACTTTTGCCGTCCTCAGGGTCAAAAGAGACCCCGTTCGGATTGCAATCGTCGATACAGGGATTGACCTTCAAAAGAATCCTCAGCTTAAAGTGGCAGTGGATCAACCAGAGAGCGCCCCAACCGATGCGGCAGGACATGGTACTCAAGTCGCTTTAGAAGTTTTCGCGCGCTGCCCTGAATGCAAAATCATTCCGATTCAAATTTCCGCAAGTGGGGGAGGCATTCAAATCCCAGATCTCACGCGAGCGCTAGAGGAGTCCGTGAAGCGCGGAGCGAATGTGGTTAATTTTTCTTTTGGAATTACATTCCCGCCCAATGAAGCCCCAGCTCACGCGCAAGAGGTGGCGGCACTTCGCGCTGCTGTGACTCAAGCGCAATCTCAGAATGTTGTTTTAGTTGCCGCTGCGGGCCTAGGCGTCCCGAATCCTTTTCGCCCTTTGCCTCTCACGGATCTTTTCCCCCACTCGTTGGGCGGCCTGATTGTGGTCGGAGCGGCACGTGGTCTTGACGCCGCAGACCCCCTCAGCAATTTCGGCCCGTTGCTTGATCTCGTGGTGTTGCAGCCCGATGCTCCGCAGGCAGGTTTTCTCAATTCTAGCATCGCGTCAGCTCAGGTCGCGGGCGTAATCGGGAAGTTCATTTCAAAATCCCTAACTCACTTCACACCAGCCAAAATCAAGGAGCTTTTAAAAAAATCCGCCCAACCCGCCTCGCCTAAACTTGCGGCTGAGGATCGAGATCGGATGGGTGCGGGGGCGTTTGATATTCAAGCCTTCTTAAACTCTTTTTGATAGGCCGCACGCAAAGGTGAGAGCACCTTCTTGATGCGATATCTTCGGAGTGAGAGGAACCAGCCGACATCCTTGCGCGAATCATCCAAGGTTGGAAACAGACTCAGGAGTTCGTGGCGAAGCGCTCCTTGTTTGGTAAGCGTGATTGATACGAACTGCGAGAGTTTCAGTTTCTCAACATTCTCTTTGTAGTTCTTTCCACTGACGGCCTTGTCGTCATTCATTTCTTTAGCGAGATCTCGCAGAATCGTGCTCTTCACAAACTCTTTGAGAGCAGGATCCGCACCTTCGGTCGCAAGGACGGATTCAAGTGCTGAGATCTTCTCCTGAACCGAAAGAGTTAAGAGATGAAATTCTGCTAGGACGCGTGCCCATTGTTCCGGGCCCTGCTCTTCATCAAGTGTCGCCGTTCCAACGAGTAGGCTGTTTTGATCAGCGATGAAAAAGTTGCCCTGCGAAACACTGATATCACCAAAGGTCTCGTGCTCGAGTCCCTTGGTTTGCCTTGCGAGCATCGCGCCCAGAGCAGACGATTCGGTGCCCGAATTGGTAAGCAAGAGGTTAGCGCCTAACTTCAAGGCACCCTCAACTGCACTTGCCCCTGCTTCACTGATGGCTCCATCGATGACCGGAATAATGATGGTCTTATGGGCGTACTTCGCCGCGGCGTCTGCCGTCAACTCACCCTCAAGGCGAGTGTCCCAGATATCGAAACTCTGTTGGGCAAGTTTGGTCGAAGAATCCATGCGGCGCGCGATCTGGTTTGAGCCGAGAATCACAAGTCCGGTAGAGGCTTCATTGTAAGCCCAACGCTTGGATGAATCGACTTTGAAGCGATGTTTGCCCAGGAGCCAGTTGCCTTCAAAAATCTTGACTTCAAACTCTAGGGTTTTGAAGGAATTCTGTTCTTCGACTTGAAATGAAAAGCCTGCTGCGACCTCGCCATTTGCAGCAATCACACTCAATTGCTGGGAGTCAGGCGACACCGTTGCAAGATGATCCACGGATTGAAAGCTTACGCGAACAGGGTTGGCGGAGGCTTTCGTGCTGCGGTTCTTGATGTGGACCTTAACCGGGTTGTCTTGTCCAGGAACAGCGAAGTTTTCTACTTCAACTGAAGGCACAATATAAGGATAAGCGGCCTTCAGGGTGAATTGCTGAGTGGCTAAAAGTGTTGATCCCTGCGTGATCTCCACTTTCACTTCGTGCGAGGTTCCGGCTTCAGCAAATTCGGCTAAACGTACTTTTGCAATTTCGGTTAAGAGAATTTTGGATTGGCCAGGGAGTTTTCTAAGAACAATGGTTTGCACAGCAGGAAGCAGAGAGGGAGAAAGCGAGGTC